>CAYHQN010000014.1:0-45785 GCA_964358545.1 uncultured Tangfeifania sp.
AAGAAAGTTAATGCAAAAACTCAATCAGAAAACTAGTCATGAGCACAAATTCCAGCGAAATCAGGTATCTTACTCCACCTTCGGTTGAAGTAAAAAAGAAGAAATATTGTCGTTTCAAAAAGAACGGTATCAAGTATGTGGATTACAAAGATCCCGAATTCTTGAAAAAATTTCTGAATGAGCAGGGTAAAATTTTGCCCCGCCGTATTACCGGTACTTCTTTGAAATACCAGCGTAAAGTATCACAGGCAATTAAGCGTTCACGTATGATCGCATTGTTGCCTTATGTAACAGATTTGTTAAAATAATTAAGTAGGAGGTACGAAAATGGAAATTATTCTGCTTCAGGATGTTGCAAATCTGGGTAGCAAAGACGATGTGGTAGTTGTCAAGAACGGATACGGTCGTAATTACCTTATCCCCCAGAAATTGGCCCTGTTGGCCACATCATCATCAAAAAAGGTTCTTTCAGAGAACTTGAAACAACGCGCCCACAAAGAGGCCAAACTCAAAGAAGAAGCGTTGAAACAAGCTGAGATCCTGAAAACAATTTCGATTGTAATTGGTGCAAAAACCAGTTCAACCGGCAAGATTTTCGGATCTGTCAACAACATTCAGGTTGCTGAGGCTTTGAAGGAAAAAGGATTTGAGGTTGATCGCAAACAGATTACCATTAAAGAAGATTCTATCAAGGAAATTGGAAAACATACCGCGAGGGTGAAATTTCACCGCGAAGTGGTTGTTGAACTGGAGTTCGAAGTCGTTGCCGAATAGAACCCCATCCTTCATAACCAGTTTCTGAAAATCATTTTTTCTAAACAGATAAAAAGCTGTTCCAACCATTGGAACAGCTTTTTTTTGGTATTTTTGCTTTAAATCATACAACTTGGAAAAGCTAACCGAACAAAAATTATCAGACCTCTTTCAGAAGAGGTTCATAGAACCCGTTACGTCAACAGAAATGTTGCCTCCTTCCGGTTCCTACCGGGAATACATCCGAATGTGCAGCATGCACCACAGGGTCATTGGAACGTGGAATGATGATGAAAAGGAGAACAATGCCTTCGTCAGTTTTTCCAACCATTTGCGCGCAAGTGGGGTGAATGTGCCTGAAATTTATGAGTATGATACCAAAGCACGCATTTACCTGCAGGAGGACCTGGGAGATGTCACGCTCTTTTCCTTCCTGTCTGATGTTCGTGCAAAAAACGGATTTTCATCTGAAATTACAGAAGCCTACCGGAAGGTTGTCAGGGTATTACCTGACATTCAGGTTACTGCAGGTAAAGGTATTGATTTTAATTTCTGTTATCCCCGAAAGGCATTTGACCGCCAATCGATGATGTGGGACCTGAATTATTTCAAATACTATTTTCTGAAACTTGCCAAGGTGAATTTCGACGAGCAGGCGCTCGAAGATGATTACGCCACTTTCTGTGATTACCTGCTGAAAGCTGAGGGCAATTTCTTCATGATGCGGGACTTTCAGAGCAGAAACATACTTCTTCGTGACTATGAGCCCTGGTTCATTGATTATCAGGGTGGACGGAGAGGTGCGCTTCAGTACGATCTGGCCTCACTGCTTTACGATGCCAAAGCCGACATACCCCAGCAGGTTCGGGAGGAATTGATCGAGGAGTACCTCGACAATCTTGCAAAGATTTATCCGGTCGACAGAAAAGAGTTCAAACAATATTTTTACGGTTATGTCCTGATTCGCATGATGCAAGCCATGGGAGCCTATGGATTCAGAGGGTTTTATGAGAAAAAGGCACATTTTCTGAAGAGTATCCCGTTTGCCCTGGAGAATCTCAGTGTGGTGATGAAAAAGATTGACATCCCAATTCAGTTGACTGAACTTTATAATGTTTTGAACTCACTTTCCGAATCCGAGGTATTAAAAACCATCGTTGTAAAAGAGACGGAATTAACTGTTACTATCACCAGTTTCTCCTACAAAAAGGGAATTCCTGCTGATCCAAGCGGTAACGGAGGCGGGTTCGTTTTCGACTGCCGTGCGTTGCCCAATCCCGGTAGGTTGGTTGAATTCCAGCAGCTGACTGGCAAAGATCGCGAGGTAATCACCTATCTGGAAGCCTATCCTGAAGTAGAGGCGTTTTTGGATCCGGTATTCAGCCTCATAGACCAAAGTGTAAAAGGATACCTTGAAAGAAAATTTTCAAACCTCTCTGTGCAGTTTGGTTGTACGGGCGGACAACATCGCTCCGTTTACTGTGCAGAACGATTGGCAACGTATTTGAGGAGCAATTTTCCGGTTAAAGTCATATTACAGCACAGGGAACAAGAGTAGTTTGAAATGTTTATGATGTTTAAAATGTTTATAATGTTTGAAAAGTTCCGGTAACTTAACGCTTCAAACGTTTCAAACATTATAAACATTTCAAACCCTTCAAACCCTTCAAACTAAAAAATTAATTTCTACAATATTCATGAAGGCATTCATTTTGGCGGCGGGTCTGGGAACCAGACTATTCCCATATACTTCAGACAGGCCCAAAGCGCTGGTCGAACTGAATGGCATTACGCTGCTTGAAAGGGCCATCCGAAAAGTGAACGAGCTGAATGTCTCAGAAATCGTCGTTAACATTCACCATTTTGGTGAGCAAATTGTTGAATTTCTTGAAGAAAAGGAAAATTTTCATCTTCCTATAAAAATTTCTGATGAAAGGGACCAACTGCTCGATACTGGCGGTGCCATCCTTAAAGCCCGGCCATTGTTGGGAGAATCTGAGCCGTTTCTCGTTTACAATGTTGATATACTGAGTTCAATTGATTTGAATGAATTATCGCGATATCATTCGTCCAAAGGCGGACTCGCCACCATGGCGGTTCGTGACAGAATGACCGACCGCTACATGGTTTTTAATCCGGAGATGATACTTTCGGGTTGGAGAAACACAAGAACGGGGGAAGAAAAAATAGTAAGAAGCAATAAACGATTACAGGATTTAGCCTTCAGTGGGATTCAAATCATCGAACCGGAGATATTTTCACTGATTACTGAAACTGGTAAATTTTCAGTGATTCAACTGTACCTGCGACTGGCCGGGCAGCACAACATCTATGGTTTTCACGATCAATCGCCTCTTTGGATGGATCTCGGCAAACCAGAGCAACTGGCCGAAGCAAGTAAGTTAATGTGAAAATTGGGAAATTGGTAAATGTGAAAATGTGAAATTAGAATTTGAGTTGTTATTCGTATTGTTCTTAAAATTTAAAATATTTCTCACGAATGGGGATATTCAGCAAAGCAGTTGCTGCATTGTCCCCAATAATCTCTTCTGTTTCAGGATTCCAGGTCAGTTTCGATCCGATTTTTATGGCAATTAATCCTAACTGGCACATGGAAATGGTGCGGTGTGCAGTTTCCAGTGGTTCGAGCGTCGGTTTATTGGCTTTAATAGCCAGTAGAAAATCTTCTTTATCGCTGGGCAGATTGCGAATTTGCATTTCATTTGAACCAATCTCTGAGTCCAGAATGGCTTGCGAACTGGCAGTCAGCTTGTCCGTGTATTCAATCTCAATCCAGCCGTCACTGCCTTCGAAACGAACATAAGGGCGCTCAATTTTATAGAACAGTTCAACTCCGTTTGCATATTGATAATGAATGTCAAATTTGCTTAGGGAGTTCCAAAGACCTTTATCAAATACACCTGATCCTTCAATCGAAACAGGGCCGGTATATTCGCTGTTGCTGCCCCATTGGGCGATTCCCATCAGGTGGGCGCCCCAATTGGAGATCATGCCGTTACAATAGGAATCAACCCGCATCCAACCCGGGCGGCCATAAGCCTTAATCGCATGAATCCGTTTTTCGGTATAAGGAACTTCCCAGGCTGTTCCCAGCCACATATCGTAATTCAATTCTGTTGGAATTGGCATAGTAGGTTGAGGAGGTAAAGCAGTTCCATTTGACTCAGGCGGTACAGCCACATAAATTCGCTGTATTTTACCGATACGGCCGTTTCTGACCAGTTCAACTGCACGTGAAAACTTGGGCAATGTCCTGAACTCGCTGTCATTGCGTGTAATAATTTTATGTTTTTTAATAGCTTCAACCAGCTTGCGCCCATGCCCAATGCAGGTCGAAATAGGTTTTTCCAACGAAATGTGTTTCCCTGCACGGGCAGCTTCAATAGCCATCGGAACGTGCCAGTGATCTGGCAGGGATATCATTACGGCATCAATCTCTTTGGATTGCATAACTTTCCGGTAATCATCAAATGCTTTGCAACCATTGTAAGTTGTGCCTTTTTGTTTGGAATATTCATCGTTCACCTGTTTTACCGCATTTGCCAACCTCCAGGCATCTACATCGCAAACACCTACCAACTGTGCATGTTTGGAAGCCAGCAACTGTGGAATATTTGGGGTTACTGACTGGCGGCCACATCCGATCACGGCCATATTAATCCGGTTGGAGGGGGCAGAACTGCCAAAAACACTGCAAGGAAGAACAGTTGGGATAACAAGTGTTCCTGCTGCACCCAAAGTGGCATTTTTCAAAAAGTTCCTTCTGGTTGATTTCATGAGTCCTCGTTTTATTGAAGTTGTTTGATTTTTAAGTTTCTGAAATGAATGATGCTGCCGTATTGCTTTTTAGTTATAATATCGCCACCATTCCCTGATTCGGCACCACCAACAGCACAGGCAATCAGCTCGCCATTTTCAACTTTCCAACCTCGCAGGAAAGGATTTCTGATTGATTCCTCTCCAGTTTTTGTTACTTTTCCCATTAAACAGAAGTTTCCATCCTGTTTTTTTTTCTTCACTATTAATTTTATTAACCGGCATAGAATATCTCTGTTTGAAAATTCTCCAGGCTTCACTACTTTGTGACAAATAAGTTTCAGGATCGCCTTTCAAGTTATAACACTGCAACCCAATCGGGCCTTGAAACCCCTTGTCAGCCAATATTTCAACAAGGCGGTAAGTATCGAAAGTTCCTTTTCCCAATGGCTGAATCAGGCGATCCCAGTCCATATTTTTTGTATCACCTCCATCCGCACCACAAATTGAAACTGCAAAGAGCTTGGGAAAAGTAAGATTGATTACTTTCTCCAAATTTTCTTCCGAATCAGTTTTCAGAAAGTGGCACAGATTAAACACTGAACCGACATTGTCGCGATTGATTTTTTGTGCCAGACGATAGGAATCCTCGACCTTTGCGGCAACAAATCCAACGTGATGATAAATCGCAAGACGAACTCCGTAAGGCTTCGCAAAATCGGCCAGTTCCTGTAATATCGGAACAATTATCTCATCTGCTGCCTCATCCGATGGTTTGTATTTTGCAGAATGGATATGCACCCAAAGAATGATCCCGGTGCTTTTCAATTCAGGAATAACCATTTTCCACTCCGGAATGTAAGGTTCTTTCTGGTCGATGTCGATTTTGACATAGTCGGCATAAATTTTCAGCCCCTGCTTTTCGAGGGCATTTTTCAATTCCAGGATTCCCGGAGTCTCGCGATGCTCGATGCCGTCAAAGCCGTACTTTTTGAGCATAGCAGCCTGTTCATCATAAGGAATAGACGAAAGTCCCTGTTTGTTCAGTCCGTTGTTAAAAACAAAGAACGGGTTTTTCAATGTTCTTCCTTTTTGTCCTGCCATGCCACTCAGGCAAAATGCAAAGAGAAGCAACATGATAAGTTTTGTTGTTTTCATATTTGATTTTATTGGTGTTTTGCAATTAATATTTTCCATATTTCTGAAGAGTATCCCACATGGCCCAGAAGTTTTCGGGGCTCACATCGTCCTGGATATTGTGAACCGGAGCAAATACAAATCCACCGCCTGGCGCCAAAATATCAATGATCCGTTTTACCTCGTCGGCTACCAGCTCAGGGGCACCATGGTTTAACACAGATTGGGTATCAACACCGCCACCCCAGAAGGTGAGCACATCGCCAAAGTCTCGCTTCAATTCCTTCAGATCCATTCCTGTAGCAGTAAACTGAACCGGATTCAGGATATCCAATCCCGCTTCAATCAAATCAGGAAGTATTTCCCGGATTGCCCCGCAACTGTGCATAAAGGTTTTTACATGCGGCAGTCTCTTTTTTACATGGGTAAAAATGGTTTTGAAATGAGGGATAACCATCTGCCGAAGAGTGTCCGGGTCAATAATTGTGGTTGTCTGCGACCCAAGGTCGTCGCATTCGGAAATTACACTTATTTTGTTTCCGTTACCCGTTTCTATGGCCCAGTCAATAATGGCATCCCAATAGCGGAGTTTGTCTTCCACAATCCGGTTAAACAATGCCTCAACACCTACCGGGTCAATCATGGTATCCATAAACCAGTTTTCGTAACCACGGATTCGCAGGCTATTTTCAGTTAGTCCGGCAGTATTCCGGTCGGCTATTCCACAGAAATCGCCTACCTTTCTAATTTGTTCGTCCAAATTCTTTCGTAAAACAGCAATGTAGGTATCCCAATCGGTTTGAGGGAGCAGGTGCAATGACCCTGAGAGGGATCCGGCCTTTTCGAGCGGCGAATCGACCAGGTGAAAATAGAGATCATGCCCTTGTTTAAATTTCCACTTGCAACCGTAGAAATCGGTTACTTCAATCAGATGGCCGTTCACTCGTTTAGTGTTCACGTAATCGGGAATTCGTTGAGCCCCCAAACGCCTTGTATCCGACTTTAAAAAAATCAGATTTTCCTCGCTGGGCGTAACAATCTGCTGGATCGGATCGATTTCGTCATCGCCTATGTTGCATGAAAGGCCGCGAAGTTTCATGGCCCGCAAATAAGCATTTTTAGTAATTGCCGTTACAGTAGTTCCGGCCAAATCGTAAGGGATCCGGTCGGGTTCACAGTGCCCGAGGGTAGTTTGAATTCGCTCTCTGTTGTTCATTGGTACATGTTTATATATTTATCGTTTTGATCTTTGGCACCAACAGGTGAATGATAAGCAAGGCCAACAGATATCCGCTTCCTGCAACGGCAAAAGGTATGGCGTACCCGTCTGTTCCGATATTCTGAAGAATCTTACCCACCGAAAAAGCAACGATGGCTCCGCCTACTGCTCCTGCAAAACCGCCAAATCCTGTAATTGACCCGATGGCCTTTTTTGGGAAAATATCCGACATCAGGCTAAAAACATTGGCCGACCAGCCACAATGGCCACCGGCAGCAAGGGCAATCAGCCCAAGAGCAAGCCACAAATTGTCCGTATGCGGAACAAGCATTACAGGAACGGCAAAAATGGCACAGGCCAGCAAGCCTAGTTTACGCCCCTTATTCAGGCTGAAACCTATTCTCATCAATTTAGAAGACAGCCACCCCAGTGAAATACCCAATCCCCATGACACCAGGTAAATGGTAAAGAATGGAAGACCGATTTCTTTTAGGTTTAACCCGAATTTTACATTAAGGAATTTGGCTCCCCAGAACAGATAAAACCACCAGATCGGATCGGCCACAAATTTGGCAATCGCAATAGCCCAGGCTGCGCGATGAGGAAGAATCTCTTTCCACCCAACTTTTTCTGTACCCTCATTTTCATTACTGTCTGAATTAATATATTGAAGCTCTTCTGCCGAAACATTCGGGCTTTGTTCCGGTTTCCTGAAATATTTAAGCCAAAGCAACACCCAGGTTATACTGATCGGAAATGTCCAAAGAAAACCCACCCGCCAGTTGTCAAAATTCAGCACCAAAACCGGAATGATCAAAGGCGAAAGGATAGTCCCCATATTCGACCCACCATTAAAAATCCCAATAGCCAGTGCCCTGTCCTTTTTAGGGAACCATTCAGCGACCGCTTTTATAGCCGAAGGAAAATTTCCGGATTGGCCAACTGCTAGACTGAAACGAGCTACAGCGAAACCAACCCACGATCGGGCCAGTGCATGGCCAAGCGTTGCAATGCTCCAAATGCCAATGGAAACTAAATATCCTTTCCGGGTGCCAATTTTATCGATCAAACGACCCATTATGATAAAGCAAATGGCGTAGGCAATCATAAATACACTGTTGATTATCCCATATTGCTCTTCCGACCAGCCAATACTTTTTTGAAGCTCGGGAGCCAGAATGCCCAGCGCCGAACGGTCGATGTAAAGAATGGTTGTTGCCACAAATAACAGCCCAAGAATAATCCATCGAAAATTTGTTGGTAGTTTAATCATGTCATCAGGAATATTTATTGGGCTGAACGATTACCTGGTTCAATCGTTCCATCTGTTCTTTTGATAAAGCAAATGATAGGGCACTCAAATTTTCATTTAGCTGCGCAACTGAACTACCTGCAACCATCGGAATCACAAAAGGTGAACTTTGCACCATCCATGCAAGTACAATAGCATTGGCCGATACACGAAGGTCAGCAGCAATTTCTTTTAATCCGGACATCCTGAAATCGTTAGTAACACTTTGGTATTGAACCGGAATTGGCAATTCGTTCCTGACATAAACACCGCCAAGTAAAGGCGAATAAGCCATCATGCTGAGATTTTTCACCTTACACAACTCAATAATTTCGGGAGTAAGCAAGAGCTGCGTACCAAAATAAGCGCGAAGTGTGGGTTCAAGATAGGTGTGACGCTGCTGAACACAGCAAAAACCTTCCCATCCCTGCCTGCTGGCTGCCGCGTTTGCTTCAGAAAGTTGCCAGCCATAAAAATTACTGGCTCCTGCAAAGCGGATTTTTCCTGATTTTTTGAGTTGACAAAAAGCTTCCATTGTTTCCTCCAAAGGAGTTTTCTCATCAAAAGCATGGGCAAAATAGAGATCAATGGTCTCAACGCCTAACCTTTTCAAGCTTTTTTCACATTCTGAAACAATAATCTCCTTTTTTAATGATCGCTGTATGTCGCCATAAGAAAAGCCGACTTTTGAAGTAATAAAGAGGGCGCTTCGGTTTTTCTTCTGCTTCATCCATTTACCAATCATGTTCTCACTTTCGCCTCCCTGAAACCCGGGAACCCAACTGGCATACTTGTTGGCAGAATCAAGGAAGCTTCCTCCTTTTTCAATATAAAAATCCAGCATTGCAAACGAAGTCCGTTTATCGATTTTCGTGCCGAAATACATTGTACCCAGCCCCATGCAACTGATCTTTTTTCCTGTATCTCCCAATATCGTTTTTTGCATTATCCTGTACCTTTCCTAAAGCTTATACATTTCGCCCGCAGCCAAAAGGAATGCCCCAACGCCATAAGGCATGGTATATTTCTCATCGTATTTTACAGGAGAATCTCCTATTGGCTGAGTTCCGATAAAACGGCCATCTAAATTAACATATTTACAAATTGCATTCCATGCTTTCTCAACCGATGGCATAAAAGCTTCTTTTTCAACAATACCTTCGTTCATAGCATAGGCCATCCCATAAATAAAGAAGGCGCTTCCACTGGTCTCTGCCTGTTTATGTGTATCACGGTCGAGTATGCCGGCTCCCCACAAACCATCCTTCCCCTGAATTTCTTTTACCCTGGTAAGCATTTCACGCAGTTGACACTCGTATTTAGGGCGATAAGGATCATTCTTAGGCAGATATTGGAGCACACGGACCAATCCGCCAATTACCCAACCATTCCCTCTACTCCAAAATATTTTAGCCCCATTAGGCTCACGGATTTTAAAAAAAGTTTCATCACGAAAGAACAAATGCTCTGCTGTATCGTAGTAAAAAGCCGATACTTTCCACCACCAGTGATGTAAAAAATCGTAGTATTTTTGATCACCCGTAACTTTCCCCATCCGGGAGAAAGCTGGTGGGGCCATATATAAAGCATCGCACCACGACCACTTCATATTATTGTTTTTATTATTGAACTCCAAGCCATCGTCCTGTTTGGAGACAACTTCAATGATTTTATCCAATTCCTTACGAATTGGCTCTATCATCACCGGGTTTTTCTTTAATTCGAACATTTCTATCCACGATTGAGGCGTACAATGGTCGTTAGCTTTCCATACAGTATTAATAACCCCCCATTTTTCCTGAACGCCAATTTCGTAAACTGCGCTCCTGTATTTTTCTCCTCCCGGCAAATAGCCGATGGCCATCAAGCCATTAATGAATGGCCCTTGTACCCAATCGAGCATGGATGTTTCATTGGGATTTTTCAATTGCCAATCGGCTGCTTTATGGGCGATCAACAATATTGACTTCTTTGTTAAAGAATTTGCATTTAGAATACTTAATCCAACACATAAAAACATGATAAATACGAACACTTTTTTTTTCATTCTGTAATCTTTATAAAGAATTTCTGATAATCACATCAGGTTCGAAGAGCTCAATCGTTTGTTTCGGATTCGTAATAAATCTTGCAATAGATTGCCCCATTTGCGCAAAATCGGTACTAATAACCGTAATCCCGTCACGGATAATTTCTTTCATCGGAGTTTCATTGTAGGAAAGGATGCCCAATTCGTACCCGATACGAAATCCCATTTCTTCGCCAATTTTTATCAGTGAAATCAAATCACTGTCTTCGATTACCCAAAAAGCGCTACCCTTCGTAATTAAATCATGGCTAACTTTCTTCTCAATTTGGTGGACAATTTCGTTTTCGGTACAGAATTCTGTGAATGCAGTTTTTATCACTTCAGGATGCCCACTTCTGACCGGAAAAACCAGAATAAATTTTTCAAATCTATCCAAACGACTTTTTAGTTTTTCAAGCGATTTTTTCAATCCCGTATAAAAATCCTGACTAACAGAAGAGACTCCTTCCAGTAAGGGAGGCCGAATAATCTGTAAAAGTTTTTTGGGAGGTATGCGGGATAATACTGATTTGACCAGAGGATCATCAAACCCTGTAACAATATATAAACCATAAGATCCCAGATTTTCGAACAAAACTGATTTGAATATTTTAGGATTGCAGTGGTGAAAATACAAGTCGATTGTAATATCCTGACCACTAACCCCCTCTGCAATTTGATTGTAGAGGGTTTCATGGTATGAATAAAACCCCGTGAGAAACAAAAAAACTTTCAGTTCCCGTTTAATATTTACATCCCTGACAAAATAACCCACCTTATCTTCAGATACGATGATGCCTCGCTCTTTCAGGATATTCAGCGCTTTTACAACGGTCATCCGGGCAACACCAAGCTTCTGAATCAGTTTATTGACCGAAGGAAGCAGATCACCTTTCGAGATGGCATTGCTGGCTATGGCAGCCAAAATACCGTCAACAATTCCATCCTTTTTGGATTTTTGCTGTTGTTCCTGGGTAATGTATCCAAAGATGTCAGTCATATTCTAATCTATTCTACACACTAAATATACAACGTATTGTTATTATATACGTTAAGAGTATAATAGAATAATTTGAATAGAATAGTAAATTAGATCAGTTATAAATTATATTTTGCGTAATTAATAATCTTTATCCAATCATTCCAACAGTTGAGGTTTGTGATCCATGATCCATACGAATCAGAAAATTTATAAGAAACGATAATCAAATTTACTCTCCCGATTGAATATATCTCAATTTTTACCATTCAATAGGCTTGATATTGTGTAACTTCAGGTATTCGTTTGTTCTGCTGAAGTGCTTATTCCCAAAAAATCCCCGGTAAGAGGAGAGTGGTGACGGGTGAGGGGAGGAGAGTACCAGATGTCTGCCCCGGTCAATGAATTCGCCTTTTTTCTGGGCAAATGATCCCCACAGGATAAATACCAAATGCTCCTTTTCTTCCGCCAGTATGCGTATCACCCTATCTGTGAATATTTCCCAGCCTTTGTTTTGATGTGAACCTGCACGGTTTGCCTGAACAGTCAATGTTGCATTCAGCAGCAGCACTCCCTGTGCCGCCCAACGATCGAGGTTGCCATTTGATGGGGTGGGGAGACCAAGGTCCCCGCTAATCTCTTTGAATATGTTCTGTAACGACGGAGGAAGGTCTATCCCATCGGGCACGGAGAAACAGAGCCCATGTGCCTGTCCCGGTCCATGATAGGGATCCTGTCCGAGAATGACCACCTTAGTTTTATCAAAAGGGGATTGCTCAAATGCGTGAAAGATCAGTTTCCCGGGAGGGAATATCTGTTTGGTGGTGTACTCCTGTCTGACAAAATCAGTCAACTCATGAAAATAAGGTTCTTCAAACTCATTTGACAGTCGTCTTTTCCAGCTTTCTTCAATTTTTACCTCCATCCAAAAATTATTCCAGGTTTAGGGATAAATATAGTGATTCGGATCCAACCACACCTTCACCTGGTTAGTTTTTTCTTATTTTTACCACCCAAGAATCGAATCGCTAAAAACAAAACTACTTTAACACGAATGCAAATCACTAACAACATTATTGGCGTTGATCTGGGCGGAACAAATATCCGTGCCGGAAAAATTATCGGAGAGAAAATTGTCTGTTTAACCAAGCTGCCAACGCCTTCAAAAGGCAGTGTAGAGGAGGTAATGGATCAGATTTATGCGGCAATTGACGATTGTGTCGATGGGTATTCTGTCTCCATTGGAGTGGGAGTACCTTCTGTCGTGGATGTTGAGCAGGGAATCGTCTATGACGTGACCAATATTCCATCCTGGAAAGTTGTCAGATTGAAAGAGTTACTCGAAATACGGTATAACCTGCCGGTATTTGTCAACAACGATGCCAATTGCTTTTCGGTAGGAGAGAAATTCTTCGGCAAAGCAAAACCATTCAAAAATATTGTCGGCGTTACTCTGGGGACAGGACTAGGTTGCGGACTGATCTTCAATGGCAAATTGTATGAAGGCTCAAATTGCGGCGCCGGCGAATTTGGCAATGTGCCTTATCTCTTGCATACGACCGAATATTATGCCAGCGGACAGTTCTTTACGGATGAAAAGAAAGTGAATGCCATCGAATTGGCGATCAAAGCCCAGGCCGGAGATGCGTCTGCCTTAAAGATTTTTGCAGAATATGGTTTCCATCTTGGCCAGGCGCTCAAGTCTATTTTGTATGCATATGATCCTGAGGTTGTCATATTGGGAGGATCTGTTTCAAAATCCTTCTCACTTTACAAAGATGCCATGTACGATGCCATGCAGGATTTTGCCTTTCGAAATGTATTGGCCAACCTCAGGATTGAAGTTTCAGAGCTGGAAAATTCGGCTATTTACGGGGCTGCAGCGTTACCACTAATCAAACAATAAATAATTAAATATCAAATAAATGAAGCGAAACTACTACATGGTCTTCCTGGTTTTTATCGTCTTTTTTGTTATCTCATTTCTGACTAACATTTTGGGCGCAATACTTCCGGTTGCAAAAGATGATTTTCATGCGAGCAATACATTGGCGGCATTTTTGCCACTCTTTTTCTTTATAGCTTACGGTATAATGTCAATACCGGCCGGGTTGATGACGGAGCGGTTCAAAGAAAAAAAGGTTATGATGGCAGCCTTTATCTCCGCGTTTGCCGGAGCCCTGATCTTTGGTCTGGTGCCAAAATTCGGCGTAATGCTGGGTTCCCTTTTCTTTATAGGAGCAGGAATGGCCATCTTGCAGGTCGCGATCAATCCTTTGCTGCGCGTTTCGGGGGGTGAAGAGCATTTTGCCTTCAACTCTGTGATGGCCCAACTGTTTTTTGGCGGAGCCTCCTTCCTTAGCCCTATGCTTTATTCCTATCTTGTGAGCGAACTGGGGCCACAGGGCTCGCCAGGCGGTATCGTAAAGTTTTTGGGTGGACTCGTTCCAGCCAATCTTACCTGGGCCTCTATCTATTGGGTATTTGCCATAATAGCCTTTGTGATGATTTTTGTCGTTGCATTCTCAAAATTCCCGAAGGTTGAACTGAAGGAGGATGAAAAAACCGGTAATTGGGATACCATCGTTCATCTGCTTAAAAACAAGACGGTGATTGTTTTCTTTTTTGGGATCTTTGCTTATGTTGGAACCGAACAGGGAATTGCCAATTGGATTTCTGAGTTTTTAAAAACATACCATGGAATGCGCCCGGAAGTCGAAGGCGCTCAGGCGGTGCAATGGTACTGGGGTTTGATGACCATTGGCTGTATCCTTGGATTGGGATTGTTAAAATTGGTCGACAGTAAAATAGTGTTGCGTATTTTCGTCCTTGCGGACATGGTTTGCCTTGCAACGGCACTACTTACAACTGATCCCAAAATCTCTTTCTACGCATTTATTGCCATGGGATTTTGTGCATCCGTCATGTGGTCAATCGTCTTCTCAATGGGAATGAATTCGATCGCAGAACACCATGGTTCCTTTTCAGGGATTCTCTGCTCCGGCATCATGGGCGGTGCCGTTACACCATTGATTGTTGGCTCTTTGGCCGACCATTTTGGATTAAGGACCGGAATGTTGTTCAATTACGTGACACTCTCATTCCTCTTGTTCCTGTCGTTTTGGGCAAAGCCATTGGTTGCCAATCAAACGATATTCAATAAGGGGGAAAAGAAATAAAGAAATAAAGAAAAATGGGAGCTTTTAACTCCCATTTTTTTAGAAAAGATTGTTGATCAATGCCCTTTCCTCGTTGATCGGGAATTGACTGTCCATGGCAAAATGTGGTCTTCTTTTGATCCATTGTCCTCTGGTGAAGTCAGGAAAATCGACCGATGCGCCACCGCGTGCTACCGACATTTCTGACAGTGCAGAAACAGCGCTCCAGGCTGCAGCATCGTAAGCGTCCAGCGGAACTTCTTTTTTCCCGCGTACCACGTCAAAAAAATTATTCAGCATGATAAAGTCCATCCCACCATGTCCGGCTCCTTCTGCCTGTGTTCCTTTTTCTCTCCACAACTGGTGGTCGTATTTTTTAAGCCAGGGTTCCGAAGGGTCCCATACATGAGGTTTACTTTGGCCCTCCACATAAATTTCCTGGGCCGGATCTTTCCAGTCACCTCCTCCTTCACCTCTCCATAAACCATTTGTACCCTGTACCCTGAAACCTAAGGAGTAGGGGCGAGGCAGGTTGGTATCGTGCGTAACCAGGATGGTTTCCCCATTGGCACATTTTATCATGGAAGTAACGATGTCACCTAGATTGAACTGGATATTTCTGTAAATACTCTCCCTGGCAGCATGATCTTCCACATAATCATGAAGTCCCCTGGATTTCGTTGCCATTGCCGACAATGTCAGAAATCGGTTACCACGATTGATGTCCAGATAGGTTCCGATCGGTCCCAATCCATGCGTTGGATAAAGGTCCCCATTTCGGCGAACAGAGTGCAATCCTCTCCATTGCGCCTCAGAATGGGCCTCTTTCCCAATTTTCAGGTCATTTTTCAACAAATCGAATTTCACCGAGCGTAAATCATGTTCGTAACCACACCTGCAATGAACGATTTCACCAAACATATTGGTGCGAACCATGTTGAGAATGGCCATCACATCCCTGCGGTAGCACACATTTTCCAATATCATCAACTGTTTGCCAGTCTCTTCGTGCGCATTGACAAGGTCCCAGCACTCTTCGAGGGAGTTGGCGGCCGATACTTCGACACCGGTATAAGGTACTCCCGCTTTCATTGATGCGATGGCCATTGGCACGTGCCATTCCCATGGCGTAGCAATGATAACGGCATCCAGCTCTTCACTTTTGAGCATCTCCTCGTAGGCATGGTCGTGCCCTGTATAAATTTTAGGTTCTTTCATTCCGCCTTTGGCAATGGTCTGTTTGGCTCTGTCGAGCGATTCCGGACTGATATCGCAGACAGCTACGATCTCGATGCCGCCAACGGTAATCGAATCATGTACGTGACCCCGGCCCCGGCCACCTACACCAATAAATCCAACGCGCACGATACTTTCATCTCTCGGCGCTGCTTTTTTACCCTTTTCCTTTTTCTGTGCAAAAAGATCATTGCTAACCATGGTCAACCCGGCTAATCCTGCACCGGCAATACTTCCTTGTTTGATAAACTCTCTTCGATTGGAGCTCATACTGTTAATTTGTTAGTTATATATGTGTGAATTTTCATCTCCCTCTGACAAAAATGATCATTTGAATCCATAAAAAGAATAATTTTGGTCACTTTTAATTAAAATTTTCAGATATGATTAAACAAAGGTTTTTGTGCACACAAAAACCGGCGGTAACGTTCAGAAAATGGGGTAGAAAGGGCTTTTCAGTCTTTTCCAGTTTGCACAAGGTCATTCAGATTGCTACATTGAGTATCAGTTATTTGACTTTTGCAGCTCCGGCCCATGCCGAACGTTTATTGTTGGTGACAACCGGCGACACACTACAACACATCAAAGAGGTAGAGGTGGAAGAGGTTGTTATAAGTGCACAGCGCACTCCTGTCGCATTTTCCCAGACAGCGCACATAGTACAAATTATTGCAAAAGAGGAGCTTGCGAATGCCCCTGTTCACGATCTTCAGGATCTGCTCAAATTCGCGTCCGCTGTAGATGTAAGACAACGCGGAAACAATGGGGTACAGGCTGACATCAGCATCCGCGGAAGTTCATTCGATCAGGTATTGATCCTCCTGAACGGAATTCAGCTCAATGACCCCCAAACCGGACACCACAACCTAAACCTGCCGGTCAGTTATGATGCCATCGACCGCATCGAAATCCTCGAAGGACCCTCTGCCAGGCTTTATGGTCCCAATGCCTTTGCCGGGGCCATAAATATCATCACCGGTCAGGCATCTTCCCCACAAATTACAGGACGAATCAGTTCAGGCCAATATGGTTTTCTGGAAACGGCAATCAGCTCCTCATTCCAGACAGGAAAATTAACCAACAGTTTTTCTGGTGATTACAAAAGAGCCGACGGGTCCCTTCAAAACAGGGATTTTAATATCAGCAACCTTTTTTACAGCGGTAATTGGGTATTTCCTACCGGGAAACTGCAATTCCAGGGGGGATACACCGACAGGGGCTTTGGCGCCAATGATTTCTATACACCCGCCTATCCCAATCAGTATGAGCGGATAAAAACTACATTCGCCTCTGTAAAAGCCACTTCTGATGGTACTCTTCATCTCTCTCCCTCATTTTACTGGAGAAGAAACCAGGATCGGTTCGAGCTTTTCAGGGATTTTGAAAATGCACCCACCTGGTACAAAATGCACAATTACCATCTGACAGATACTTATGGCTCAAATTTAAGTGGTTGGGTTACCACTGGATTTGGAAAGCTTGCCTTCGGAACCGATTTCAGAAGCGAGAATATTTGGAGCACTGTTCTAGGGAAGGAGATGAATGCACCAACCAGTGTTCCGGGGGAATCCGGTATTCAGTTTAAATATGCCGACAGCAGGACCAATCTTAGTCTTTTTGGTGAGTATTCGCACCATTTTGGCACCATTGATCTCTCTGGTGGAGCGATGGTCAACAGCAACTCCTCTCTTGGCAGAAAATGGCAGATCTATCCCGGATTTGATTTGGGGTGGAAAATTATCCGACCATTGAAATTGTACCTCTCCATTAATAAATCACTACGACTCCCAACATTTACAGACCTTTATTACAAAAGTGCAACCAATGTCGGAAATCCGGATCTCCGTCCGGAGGAGGCGCTTTCGGTCGAAACAGGGTTAAAATATGGCAACGAATGGATGACATCAAATGTAACCCTCTTCAAAAGATGGGGAGAGAACATGATCGATTGGGTCAGACAGCCGAATGAAACTGTTTGGAATGCCAAAAATCTAACCAACCTCAATACAGCAGGATTCGAATTCAATACCCGTCTTAATCCTTCGAAACTTTTCGAAAAGAAGCTGTTTATCCAATCTTTGGATTTTTCGTATGGCTTCATGACGCAGGATAAGGAGTCAGGAACATTCATTTCGAAATATTTGCTGGATTACCTGAAGCACAAAGTTGACATTCGGCTTACGCACGCCATTGCCAAACATTTGAACGCAAGCTGGCTCTTCTCTTACCAGGATCGCAACGGGACCTATACTTCATGGACTGGCAGCAAATACGGTGATGAAGTGAAATACAAGCCGCTATGGCTTGTGGATTCGCGCCTTAACTGGATCAGAAATCAGTTTACCTTCTTTGTTGAAGCCAACAATTTGCTAAACATTACCTATTATGATTATGGAAATGTGGAACAACCCGGAATCTGGGGAAAAGCCGGAATTGTCATTAAATTAGGGATTTAGATGCACAATTTTATAATTTACTGTCAATCAGCTTAACGAGTTCGCTGAAGTGACTCTCTTCAAATCCCTCCGACATGAAAATGATAGTTCCCTCCTCATCCAGCAAAAAACTCCTTGGGATAGTCTGAGCGGCAAATTTTCCATAAACGCCTCGTTTAGGATCAGGAAAGAAAGGAAATTGAAAACCATTGTCCTTCCTGAACTTATCAACTTCTTGCCATGTATGTTCACGTCCGAACGTCAACATGGCAAATTTGGGGTTGTTCTGGTGTTTGTTCCAGATTTCAGATTGAATTTTGGGTAGCTCTATTTTGCAGGGACCACACCAGGTTGCAAAGAAATTGATTAGCACCACCTTGCCTTTAAAATCAATGATGGAAGCCGTTTTGCCCTTCATTGATTCAAATTGGAAATTTGGCACCTGCATACCTGTGGAAACAAATGTAGCTGCACCTTTGGGAGCAGTCTGGGCAAAAGCAGAAGCACTCATCAACAAGGTAAGGATCAGGTACAATTTGATTTTGTTTTTCATAGACATATGTTATTGACTCACCAACCTTTTTTCAAAGCTTTTTGGTAATAAATTCTGTGATATTTTGAAAGATCCTCGCATTGACATCTTCGAGTTCTGCCCTGACAAATTTGTCTCCGGTAATGTGTTCAAAGAGCTCAATGTAGCGCTCAGAAATTTGGGCAACAAAGTCATCACTCATAAATGGAACTTTTTGTCCCTCTTTGCCCTGGAAATTATTTTCAATCAGCCACTGTCGAACAAACTCTTTCGACAGTTGCTTCTGATTTTCACCTTTGGCAAGCCTTTCCTGGTAACCATCGGCATAAAAATAGCGTGAAGAGTCGGGGGTATGAATTTCGTCAATAAGATAGATGACACCATCCTTTTTGCCGAATTCATACTTGGTATCAACTAAAATCAGTCCCATTTGAGCAGCCATTTCGGTACCACGCTGGAAAATGGCCCTCGTATATAGCTCTAATTTAGCGTATTCTTCTGCAGATACCAGCCCTTGGGCGATAATCTCCTCGCGGGAAATATCCTCGTCATGACCTTCTGATGCCTTGGTAGTTGGCGTAATGATTGGCGCTGCGAATTTTTGATTCTCTTTCATTCCTTCCGGAAGTTGTATGCCGCACAAGCTCCGTTTTCCTGAATTGTATTCTCTCCAGGCATGACCGGTTAAATAACCCCGAATTACCATCTCTACTTTGTAGGGTTCACACAAGTGTCCGACTGTTACCATCGGATCGGGAGTTGCAATTTTCCAATTGGGAACAATGTCGCTGGTGGCATCCAGAAATTTGGAAGCTATCTGGTTCAATACCTGACCTTTGAAAGGAATTCCCTTGGGTAATACCACATCAAAGGCTGAGATACGGTCTGAAACAACCATCACCAGGTATTCATTGTTGATGTTGTATACATCACGAACTTTTCCTTTGTAAACATCCTTCAATCCCGGAAAAGTAAAATTTGTTGTGACAATAGCTTTGTTCATATATGTTCCTTTTTATCAATTTGTTATATTTTTTTTGTGTTCATCTCTCTTTTCTTCGTAACGATCATAGGCCAATACAATGTCTTTGACCAGTTTATGCCTGATAATATCGGTGTGATCAAAATAAATGGTTGCAATTCCTTCAATTCCTTTTAAAATTTTAAGGGCAAAGATCAGGCCTGATTCCTGCTTCCTGGGAAGATCAATTTGTGTTATGTCGCCGGTAATCACATACTTGGTATTGAGGCCCATCCTGGTAAGAAACATCTTTAATTGAGGAACTGAGGTGTTTTGAGCCTCATCCAAAATCACAAAAGCGTTACTCAAAGTCCTTCCGCGCATAAAAGCAAGCGGGGCAATCTGGATTATGCCATCTTTGAGGTACTCTTCAAGTTTTTTTGCAGGGATCATATCCAGCAAGGCATCGTAAAGTGGCTGAAGGTAGGGATCAATCTTTTCTTTAAGGTCACCGGGAAGAAAACCTAAATTTTCGCCGGCTTCAACAGCCGGTCTGCTGAGGATTATTTTCTTTATCTCTCTGTTTTTCAGTAACCTAACAGCCAAAGCTATCGCGGTATAGGTTTTTCCGGTTCCGGCAGGACCAATGGCAAACATCAAATCAACTTCGGAGCAACTCTCAACAAGTCTCTTTTGGTTGAGCGTCCTTGCCCTTACCGGCTTTCCGGAATTCCCAAAGAGAAGTACATCGCTGTTGTTAAGCATACTCTGATCCGTATTCTCAGGATCGTTCATCATAATTTGATGGATCGTTTCGTCCGAAAGGGTGTTGAACCGATAATAATGCTCCAGGATTAGCTGAAATTTCTGTGAAAACAGGGTGACCTGTATTTCATCACCCTTCACTTTTAGAAGATTCCCTCTGGCAACCAAAGATAAATTCGGACAATATTTCTTTATAAGATCCAGTTTAGAATTCCTGATTCCGTAAAAATCAGCAGGTTCGATGCCATCGAGGTAAAAAGCGTTTTCAATCATAGGCTAGAAATACCAACATAAAATTTTCTGCAAAATAAAGATTTTTTTGATACCTATTTCAGGAAGAGGCTTCAGAAAATTAAAACAGGCAAAAGTGTATCTTCGCAATTTAAATCTTTGATAAATGAAGCGGGAAGAAAAAATGGACGCCTTTGGTAAGTTGCTGGATATCATGGATGAGCTTCGTGAAAAGTGTCCATGGGACCGCGAACAAACCAACGAGTCATTGCGGAAACTGACCATTGAAGAGGTATACGAACTGGGTGATGCCGTTTTGGAAAACAATGTTCAGGAGATAAAAAAAGAGCTGGGTGATATCTTGCTTCATATTGTCTTTTATGCCAAAATAGGGGAGGAGCAAGGTTCTTTCGATATTGGAGATGTAATTAACCACCTCATTGATAAATTAATATATCGTCATCCACACGTTTTTGGATCTACCGAAGTCAATAATTCAGAGCAGGTAATCCGTAACTGGGAAAACCTGAAACTTACCGAAAATGGAAGAACCAATCGTGTTTTAGAAGGAGTTCCAATGGCATTGCCGGCGCTTGTAAAAGCAAACAGGATACAGGAGAAGGTGAGGGGAGTAGGTTTTGACTGGGAGTACAAGGAACAGGTGTGGGATAAGGTAAAAGAGGAACTTGGCGAATTGGAGGCAGAGGTCAAAGCAGGCCGGATTAAGGAGATGGAAGACGAATTTGGCGACCTTATCTTCTCCATTGTCAATGCGGCCAGATTGTATGGCATAGATCCGGAAAGTGCACTCGAAAGAACAAATCAGAAATTTATCAAAAGGTTCAATTATCTGGAAGAGAAGACCTTATTAAAAGGAAAATCTCTTCAAGAGATGACCCTTGAAGAGATGGATGTCTATTGGAATGAAGCCAAAAAGTTGGATAAGAAGTAAAGATTACTCTTTCGTTTCCGGAGGCAACTCATGTAAATCCGGATCATTAAGAACTTTAACATCCTGTTTAACTATTTTGGCAACAATCTTATCTTTCGTTTCGTTCAATTCAACTGTAATGGTGTCACCTTCCATGATATCACTGCCAATGATGACCTCAGCGATCTCGTCTTCCAGGTATTTTTGGATGGCCCGTTTAAGCGGCCTGGCGCCAAACTGCGGATCAAAACCCTTGTCTGCTATAAAATCTTTGGCCTCATCAGAGATATAGAGCTTGTATTTTAAAGTCTCTATTCTTTGGTAGAATCCCTTTAATTCAATATCAATAATTTGATTTATGTGGCTCTTTTCCAGGGCATTGAACATTACGACATCATCAACGCGGTTAAGAAATTCCGGCGCGAAAGCACGTTTCAACGCTTTTTGAATGACATACTTGTTGTGCTCGTTTTCATCTTCTGCAGTTGTTCTGGTATTGAATCCAACACCCTGACCAAAATCCTTCAATTGTCTTGTGCCGATGTTGGATGTCATGATCAGAATGGTATTTCTGAAATCGATCTTACGTCCAAGACTGTCAGTCAGGCGACCTTCATCCATGACCTGAAGCAGGATATTGAAGACATCCGGATGCGCTTTCTCAATCTCATCCAATAAGATAACGGCATAGGGTTTTCTTCTGACTTTTTCGGTAAGCTGACCACCCTCTTCGTACCCGACATACCCGGGAGGAGCGCCAACGAGTCTCGATACAGAGAATTTTTCCATGTATTCGCTCATATCAACCCTAATCAAGGCATCAGTTGTATCAAAAAGATATTGGGCCAATACCTTGGCTAACTGAGTCTTACCAACGCCAGTGGGTCCAAGGAAGATAAAAGAGCCGATTGGTTTGTTTGGATCCTTCAATCCGGCACGGTTCCTTTGAATAGCTTTGGTAATTTTCTCAACGGCCTCATCCTGGCCGATGATGTTTTTCTTCATGTCGTTGTACATCACCTGCAGTCGTTTACCCTCTGCCTGTGCAATCTTCTGGACAGGAATACCTGACATCATGGCAACAATATCTGCCACTTGCGGTTCATCAACTATTTCCCGGTGACTTTCCAGTTCATGCTCCCAGATCTCTTTCTCCTTCTCGACAAGAGTGAGCAGATTTTTTTCGTTGTCGCGATAACTGGCGGCAAGTTCGAAATTTTGACCCTTCACAGCCAGAATTTTCGAAGCCCTGACCTCTTCAATCTTCTCCTCGAGCTTAATGATTCGCTCGGGAACTGTAATATTTGAAATGTGGACCCTTGATCCTGACTCATCCAATGCATCAATAGCCTTATCAGGAAGGTGTCTGTCGGAAATATATCTGGCTGTCAGCCTGACACATGCTTCGATTGCCTCTTTCGTATAGGTGACGTTGTGATGATCTTCGTATCTTTCCTTTATGTTGTGCAAAATTTCAATGGTCTCTTCAACTGAAGTAGGTTCAACCAATACTTTTTGAAATCTCCGTTCCAACGCCCCATCCTTTTCTATGTGTTGTCTGTATTCATCAAGTGTTGTTGCTCCAATGCATTGAATATCACCTCTGGCCAGAGCGGGTTTGAGCATATTGGCTGCATCAAGGGAGCCTGTAGCTCCTCCAGCCCCGACAATAGTGTGAATCTCATCAATAAAAAGAATGATGTTGTCAACTTTGGCCAACTCATTGAGGATAGCCTTCATACGCTCCTCAAACTGGCCACGGTATTTAGTACCTGCTACGATTGATGCAAGATCCAGGCTTATCACCCTTTTGTCGAACAGTATCCGTGATACTTTCCTTTGCGAGATACGCAAGGCCAAACCCTCTACGATCGCCGACTTTCCAACGCCGGGTTCGCCAATCAGGACAGGATTATTTTTCTTCCTGCGGCTCAAAATTTGAGCTATTCGTTGAATCTCATTTTCGCGGCCTACAATTGGATCGAGACTCCCTTCCATGGCTGCTTTGGTAATGTCTACACCAAAATTATCCAGTACCGGAGTGTCAGTCTTGGGATTGGCACTCCCCTTTTGACTTTGCGAAGAGCCGGAGGAGGAGGCGCCACTTCGGCCAAACATATCATCCTGATCGTCACCCTCTTCAGGAAAATCTGATTTGTTTTCTACTTTGGATAACTCTATTATTTTGGTTTTTACTTCGTCGTAATTCAAATCATTCTTCTTAAACAGTTCAAACACCAATCCATCTTTTTCCTTCAGAATTGCCAAAAGCAAATGACCTGTGTTTACAGTATCTTCATTGAGTGATCTTGCCTCCAGAAAGACAATCTTCAGCGAACGTTCCGTATTTTTCAACAATGGGATAGAAGCATCCATTGGAAGGGACGCACCTTTTCTTAAATGAAGTTCTATTTCGTTTTTCAGGTTGTTAAAGTCCAAACCCAACTGTTTCATTGTATCTATTGCAATTCCTTCACCATCACGCAGTATTCCCAGGAACAGATGTTCGGTACCAATATGATCGTTTCCTAATCGTATTGCCTCCTCTCTGCTGTAGGTCAAAACATCCTTTATTCTTGGCGAAAATTTTGAGTCCATTCTTTTGTTTTAATTGCTTTCCATCAAAAACCGTTCCTTTAACAAAATAACAAAAAATATTAATAAAATAATCCATTCCCAACCTACAATTAATATTAGTTGATTTAGCGATATTTTATTTAAACATAAGTGAATGAGCTAATTATATTTAAAGTCCCATTAAAAAAAATATTATTTTCCATTCATCACCCAAATTGCCATATTGTCACTGCCAGAAAGCATATAAATTACAGGTTAAATATCACTAATTTATCAAGTGGTTATTCCCTCATTAACTTTAAAATGATTATTTTTGTGTTGCTTTTTTAACAAATTAAAATACAAATAAGATCTATATGTCTGATTCAGAAAGAATTGTTCCGATTAATATTGAAGAGCAAATGAAAACGGCCTACATTGACTACTCAATGTCGGTTATTGTGTCACGGGCCCTTCCAGATGTACGTGACGGGTTGAAACCTGTTCACCGCAGGGTATTGTTCGGAATGAGCGAGTTAGGTAACTTCTCAAACAGACCCTATAAGAAATCCGCCAGAATAGTGGGGGAGGTGCTAGGTAAATATCATCCCCACGGAGATTCATCGGTTTACTATGCAATGGTTCGTATGGCACAATTGTGGTCATTGCGTTATCCCCTTATTGACGGTCAGGGTAACTTTGGTTCCGTAGATGGAGACAGTCCGGCAGCCATGCGTTACACCGAAGCACGGTTGAAAAAAATTGCGGAGGAAGCATTGGCGGATTTAGAAAAGAATACAGTAGATTTTCAGCCTAACTTTGATGAATCATTGTCAGAACCTACCGTTCTGCCAACAAAATTTCCTAATTTATTGATCAACGGAACTTCAGGAATCGCAGTGGGAATGGCGACCAACATGCCACCGCATAACCTTTCGGACACCATTGAGGCAATCATCTTATACATTGATAATCCGCAGGTTACTATCAATGAATTGATTGATAAAATCAAGGCCCCTGATTTTCCTACCGGAGGAATTATTTATGGTTATGCAGGAGTGCGCGAAGCATTCGAAACCGGAAGGGGAAGAATTGTTGTCCGTGGCCGAGCAGAAATTGAAACCACAGAGAATGGCCGGGAGAAGTTGATTATCACCGAGATCCCGTATATGGTCAACAAGGCGGAGATGATCATAAAAATTGCTGAGATGGTCAATGAGAAGAAGATTGACGGCATCAGCAACATCAACGACGAATCCGACCGCACAGGGATGAGGATTGTCATTGATATCAAACGCGATGAGATGGCCAGTGTGGTTTTGAACAAGCTATACAAATTTACAGCGCTTCAGACTGCCTTTAATGTCAATAACATTGCACTTGTGAAAGGCAGGCCGATGATGCTCAACCTGAAAGACCTGATCCATTATTTTGTGGAGCACCGGCACGAAGTGGTCATCAGGCGCACTCAATACGATTTGGACCAGGCAGAGAAAAAAGCGCACATTCTCAGGGGTTTAATTATTGCGATCGATAACCTTGACGCTGTAATCACGATCATTCGCGCTGCAAAAACACCGGATGAAGCCAGGGAAAACCTGTGCCTGAATTTTGAATTGGATGACATCCAGGCCCGCGCAATCCTTGACCTCCGTTTACAAAAACTAACCGGTCTCGAAAGGGACAAAATCCACGAGGATTATACCGAGTTGTGTAAAATGATCGAATGGTACAAACAGGTTTTGGCGGAAGAACCATTGAGGATGCAGATCATTAAGGACGAACTGGCTGAAATTAAGGCATTATACGGCGACGAAAGGCGTACAGAAATCGTTTACGCATCTGAAGAGTTCAATCCTGAGGATTTCTACGCCGATGAAGATATGGTGATCACTATCTCACATATGGGATATATCAAACGTACTCCTCTGACGGAATTCAGGACCCAATCAAGAGGCGGGATTGGTTCAAAAGGCTCAAGTACCCGGGATGAGGATTTCCTTGAACACATGTTTATTGCGACCATGCACAATACCCTTCTGTTGTTTACAGAAAAAGGGAAATGTTTCTGGTTGAAGGTGTACGAAATACCTGAAGGGACTAAAGTTTCCAAAGGAAGGGCCATACAGAATCTAATTAGTATTGAGCCGGAAGATCAGGTAAGGGCTTACATAAATGTTAAATCATTGAAGGATGAGGAGTACATCAACAACAACTTCATCATACTTTGTACCAAAAAGGGTACCATCAAAAAGACCTCTCTCGAAGCCTATTCAAGACCACGTCAAAATGGTGTCAATGCCATAACAATCAGGGAGAACGATCAACTTTTGGAAGCCAGGTTAACAAATGGCGAAAATGAGATGATGCTTGCTGTCAAATCCGGCAAAGCCATCAGGTTCCACGAAAGCCATGCACGCGCTATTGGACGTACAGCTTCAGGAGTAAGAGGAATCACGTTAGGAAGTGATACTGATGAATTGGTTGGAATGGTTTGTGTAGCCAATGAAGATGATGATATCCTGGTGGTTTCCGAACATGGATATGGCAAAAGATCCAAGATTGGTGATTACCGGGTGACCAACCGGGGTGGGAAAGGAGTGAAAACAATCAATGTCACAGAAAAGACCGGTGCCCTTGTTTCCATCAAAAACGTTACTGACGGAGACGATCTGATGATCATCACCGAAGCAGGTGTGACAATCAGGGTCTCGGTAGGGGGGATCAGAATGACCGGAAGAGCTGCCCAGGGTGTGAAATTGATAAATCTGAGAGAAGACGATTCCATCGCCTCGGTTGCCAGAGTGGAAATCACAGAGATAGGGGAAGTTGAAACAGAAATAGAGGATATTGAAAACGAAGCAATTCCATATTCAGAAGACATTGAAAATGAAGATAATAAGAGTGATGATAATCTCAATCAGTAATAATTAAAATCAAAAATTGTCCGTAATGAAAAAAATTCTTTTAGTAGTGATCCTGCTCTCAGTGAACGGTTTTTTGTTCGCTCAAAAAGGAAAAGTTAGCAGTGCCTTGTCATACAAAGAGAGTGGTAAGTTAGACAAAGCATGGGAGGCAATCCAGGAAGCGATCAATCCGGCTAACCCAAAATCAGAAAAAACAATCAACTGGCCAGACACCTGGGAAGCAAGAGGGGAAATTCTTGAAGCTATCTCCAAATCAAAGGATGAAAACTATAAAAAACTAGTTGAAAATCCACTTGAAGAAGCCTACAAATCATTTATGAAAGCCATTGAACTAGACCCGAAGGGTGGAAGTCCTGCTTTAAAGATTAAATTGCTAAGTAGCTTTATTCCAACACTTTCAAATGCTGCTATTGAAGCATTTCAGGCTCAAAAGTATGAGGCCTCCAGCGATTTATTTGAAAAAGTGTTAAATATTGAAGCTGCGCCTCTTTTTAAAACGGACAACACCATTGATACAGCCATCATGTACAATACCGGTCTTGCTGCGATGAATGCCAAACAATTCGATAAGGCGATTAAATACTTTGGACTTACTGCTAAGCACGGATACAATCCGGGTTCTTCATATTCCCAGATAATCAGCGCCTATCAGCAAAAAGGTGATACGTTGTCTTCCGTGAATATCATGAAAGAGGCTTTCAATAAATATCCGGAAGATCAAAGCGTTCTGGTACAATTAATTAACTATTATATTACTACCGGGAAAACAGAAGAGGCCATCGGTTATCTTGACAAAGCAATTGCGAAAGAAAAGGACAACCCATCTTTCTACCTGGCAAAAGGTATTGCTTTAGACAAATTAGGAAAACAAGACGATGCGATTAAGGAATATGAACTGGCTATAAAAGTAAAGGCTGATTATGCTGATGCGTATTATAATATTGGCGTAATCTATTTCAACCGTGGCGTAAAACAGTTTGACGTTGCGAATGCCGTTCCAACCAATGAACAGGCAAAGTTTGAAGCGGAAAAGAAAAAATCTGATGACGAATTTGCCAAAGCAGTTCCATACCTGGAGAAGGCAGTAGAATACAATCCAAAAGATGCCTACATCAAAGATCAACTGAAAAACTTATACTATCGTTTGAAGATGATGGATAAGTTCGAAAAGATGAGTAAATAGTAAAAGGAAAGGGGGTCAGAAATTGGCTCCTTTTCTACCCTTTCGTTATTTAACATAATATTAATTATAAGACAAGATAGAATAAGTGAACTAAAGTGAACTAAAGTGAACTAAAGTGACTAAAGTACTTATAATCTGTGGATAACAATATAATCAAGGATCTAAGTACTCTATTAACTCTATTAACTTTAGTTCACTTTAGTCACTTGTTTTTACAAACTGCGATAAGTATAATCTGAATAATCAACTACGAGCGGATTATATTCCTGGTGAAAAAGTGGTGAAGAAATTATAAAATCAGCTGTTGATCTGTTAGATGCCGTTGGGATATTGTACATGACAGCAATTCTCAACAACGCCTTAACATCGACATCATGCGGCTGAGGCTGCATAGGATCCCAAAAGAAAAACAACAAATCAACATTGCCTTCGGAGATCATGGCGCCCAACTGTTGGTCTCCTCCAAGCGGACCGGATTTTAAACGTAATATTTCGGGCGGTACAGCATCGTTTTCCTTGCATTTATGACGTATGGTTTCATCCACGAGTCTTCCGGTCGTTCCGGTGCAGATCATGCTGTGTTGTGCCAACTCTTTCCAGTTATAGCTAACCCATTCAACCATATCTTGTTTTCGGTTATCATGCGCTACTATGGCGATTTTCTTCTTTGATTTCATTTGATGTTTCATTATATAACTTTCAGTATATTAATATTATATGTATTGCAATTCTACAAAAATAATGTATTTGAAATGATTATGTTAAAAATAATCCTCGAAATAGCTCCGGATTAACTGCAAATAGTTCTTCTTGTATCCGAAATAGTCTTTGTTAATGGAGATATTGTCATATTTCCCAAAATCATTTGTTCGAATGATCAATTCAATGAGCTCTGTGTATTCATTGGTTTTGTGGTAACTTTTCATCAGCTTCACCAAATCGAAGGAAGTGCCCCTCTCCCATCGCTTCTTTCTAAATTTTTCATACGATGATAATTTCGCAATAAAGAAAAAATAGTGCTCAACAGATTGGTAAACATCCACATAGCTGCGAACGTAAACTTCATTCTTTAGCTCCGGATTAACAAACCTCATGCGTGGTTCATCTGTTGAAAAGGACATGATCCCAAATGGATTATGGGCCCTCGAAAAGACATTGGATGTTCCCCAACCGGATTCAAGAGTGGCCTGAGCCAGGATCAGACTAACGGGCTGAGGATAGAGGCGCATCTTTAAATCTTTGATAGAGGCAGCATCATACTTCTCCATCATCTCCTTGAAGAACAAAAGATCATCGTGACGAAGTGGCAGCTTATTCACCATCCTGTTTTCAATGTATTCTACATGCCTCAAAAGGTCCAACAGCCTATCCCTTTCTATGACAATAGCCGGAAGCATGTAATTGATAAAAACACTCTTCCGTACAACCTCCGGTATTGTATCAAAATCGAGTGTGCCGCGGTATTTTACAGGAATAAGGGAGACAGGATCCTGATTCAGAATGGATTTGCTGTTTACAACATCAATCTCATAGGATTTAACGCGGTATTCAGGATAAATGTAATTGAATGTGGAGTTCTCGTTTGCCAGAACATAAACGATCACCAATAAAAGAACCAACAGGATTACCTTGAGTGATTTAAGCATGAAAACAGGTCAAATTTTTATTGCTTCTTCGCCACAAAGGTAGGAAATAATCGCTGAATGATTCAGCTAAACTCAATTTCCAGTTGTTTGGTCCACTTTAAAATACGGTCATCAGACAGCTTGGCCTGATTCTCCTGATCAAGCAACAATCCTTTTAACAGATTGTTTTTCAATGCTTTTGAGGATTCGAAAGTATATCCTTCAGGGGAAGTAAATCCAATGATCGTTGCGCCCAGTTCCTCAAAAAAATCAGCCAAAATACCTACTGCATCACAGAAATTTTCGGGGTAGTTCTTTTGGTCTCCAAGTCCAAAAATGGCGATTTTTTTACCTGTTAATGTCAATTTACCCAAAGCTGGTAATATTTCATCCCAATAATTGGGCAGTTCACCATCAAACCAGGTTGGAACACTTAGAATATAACTGTCATACGAAAGAAACTCTTCTCCTTTAAGACTTTCGACATTCAATTCTTCGACTTTATGATTCTTAATGCCAGATGCAATCTTTGAAGCAATTTTTGCTGATTTGGTTGAATTAAAACTGTAGACGATGGCGATTTTTTTCATTACAATAATTTCCTTGTTCGATTTTCAGGATGATCAATATTTTAATAGCGAAATGGCTGCTTCGTATATTTTGTTTTCATTGGGTAAGATGGCAGCCTCAAGAATTCGGTTGAAGCCAACAGGCGTAAATTCCGAACCAACCCTGCGAATTGGGGCATCCAGATATTCGAAAGCTTCTTCGCTGATAATTGAGGCCAGTTCACCTCCAAATCCACCAAAAACCTTGTCCTCATGAACGATTAAGACTTTACCAGTCTTCTTTACAGAAGCAATGATAGCTGCTTTGTCAAGCGGTATCAGGGAACGCAGGTCAATAACTTCAATATCAAATCCTTCCAATGAAATTTTCTCTGCGACCTGAAGCGATAAATGGGTAGTATTCCCATAGGTAATCAGGGTCAAATCTTTGCCTGTCCTCCTTACCCTGGCAACACCAAACGGAACCTCGAAATCATCGGGTACCAGCGCTGCCGCTGAAGGTGAATTGTATAGCGCTTTGGGCTCCAAAAACAGCGTCGGGCCTTCGGATAAGAGCGATGTTCTAAGCAATCCGGCTGCATCATCAGCAAAAGAGGGATAAACGATACGAATTCCAGGAAAACAAACCAAAGAACCCTCAATAGTCTGGGAATGATAGAGCCCACCTCCGATGTAACCGCCTGAAGCCAGGCGAATGGTAACGTTTGGTGCGAATTGACCGTTTGTTCGCCAGTATTCATGAGTCATTTCGACAAATTGTTCCATGGCTGGCCAGAAATAATCGGCGAATTCTGCCCCCTCTACCACAATCCGGATCTTCTTGTTGTACCTCGACATCCCATTTGCTGTTCCGGTAATAAAATCTTCTGCAATCGGGCCATTGAAAACGCGCTGTTTTCCGAATTCCTTTTGTAAACCCTTGGAAACGTTGAATATTCCTCCCTTTTCTTTGTTTGCAATGTCCTGTCCCCAAATAAATGTGTCAGGATTACGCGTGAATTCTACCTTCAGTGTCTCATTGATCGCTTCAATCAGTTTTTTCTTGGTTCCCGGATTTTCCGCATGTGGTATTCCATTGGGATATTTGCTGGACTCAAATGGCTGTGCATAAACGAAATCACGAATGCTATTAGGGTCAGGATCCGGCGAATGGAGTGCGAACTGGTGTGCCAGCTTTACCTCCTCTTTGGCTTTTTCCTCAATGGCATTCAACTCTTCCTCTGTTAGCCGTTCGTATCTTTGCAACAATCTTTTAAATTTTGCCAAAGGATCATATTCCCTGACATAATTCAATTCAGCCTCATTTCTGTAGAGATCATGACGGTCAGAATTGGAGTGCGAATGGATACGTATGCAATTTGCCTGGACAATGCAGGGCATTTGGTTCTGAATGACCCAACTTTTTGCCTCCTCCATGGCATTCATTGAATCAAATACATCCTTTCCATTACAATGTATAACTCGTAAATTCTTAAATCCCAGAAAATTATTAGCAACTTTACGATTGGCTGTCTGATCTTTTTTGGGAACAGATATACCATATCCATTGTCCTGAAAGACGAAAATAACCGGCAATTCCTCCGTTGAAGCCCCGTTGATGGCTTCATATACGTAACCTTCGCTGACAGATGATTCACCCTGGGAACTTATTGATACACCTTTTCCTTTGTAATATTTGATTGCACGGCCAACCCCCGCAGCATGCAGCGTATGGTTTCCTGTGCTGGAGGATACATTGTGAATGTTCCATTCAGGCTTTCCAAAATGGTTTGACATGTGACGACCACCCGAATTGACATCGTTTGCCTTTGAAATGCCGTTCAAAATGATCTCTTCAGCAGTCAATCCTGCTGATAAATTGGTAAGAAGGTCTCTGTAATAGGGAAAAAGATGGTCTTTCCCTAATACAAAAATCTGCCCGATAGCCAACTGAATGCCGTCATGACCAGCATATGGAGCATGATAGGACCACCCAATAGCCTGTTTCAGGTAATTCGGCGCCTTTTCATCCAGCATCCTTCCAAGAACCATCAGATGGTACCATTTTTTGAGCGTTGACTTTTCTGTTTGTAAGATTGAGAATTTTTTAGGTACAGGTAAGTCGTATAAATTGTTCATACGTATTCAATTATACTGTTCGTTTAGGATCAAAACCTTCAATAAGATCAGCAATTCTTCTAAGGAATTTGCCTCCGAGCATTCCATCAACAACTCTGTGGTCGTAGGAAAGGGAAAGGAAAACTTTGTGTCTTACAACAATGGCATCCCCCATAACTGTCTCAATAACGGCCGGTTTCTTTTCTATAATTCCGATTGCCAATATAGCTACCTGGGGTTGATTGATTATTGGCGTTCCCATGGTATTGCCGAATGAACCAAAATTGGTAATAGTAAAGGTTCCACCCTGCAGACTATCAGGTTGCAGCTTTTCGTTACGGCCTGCCTCGGCAAATTGATTGATCTCTTTGGTTAAACCAAGGAGATTCTTGCTGTCTGCATCTTTGATAACAGGAACCATCAAATTACCACTGTTAGTCGCTACTGCAATACCTATGTTGATCCTTTTCCTCAAAATGATCTGTTCTCCGTCGACCGAACTATTGATCAATGGATATTCAGTAATTGCTTTGGCAACAGCCTCAGTGAAGAAGGGTAAAAAAGTAAGCTTTTCTCCATATTTTGACTGAAATTCGTCCTTGAAACGATTACGCCACAACACCATTTCTGTGGCATCTGCCTCGACAAAAGATGTAACGTGTGGTGCCGTCTGCTTTGACATTACCATATGCTTGGCAATCAGCTTTCTAATACGATCCATCTCCATAATTGTGTCCTCTGCTCCAATAGAAACGGAAACCTGAGGCCGTTGAGTCACGCCTGAATTTTCAATTTTTGCCTCTGACGAACCAATATTTTGCTGCGAAGGGATGTTCGCTGTATCAATTCCTCGCCCTTCGATGTATTTGATCAAATCATTCTTTTGAATTCTCCCCCCAATTCCACTTCCTTCAACACCTTCCAACTCCTCCAGAAGAATACCCTCTTTCTTAGCCATGCTTTTAACCAGTGGAGAGTAAAATCTGGTAGTTACCATCTTTTCACGGGGCATTTCAGGTAATTTTCCGACTGGGGCACTCTCTACCGGCATTGTAACAGAAACATCCGGAACAATTTTATCAGATGGATTTTCACCCTTTCCGTCAAGGTCTATAACCATGGCAATTTTTCCGACCGCAAGAAGGTCATCAACCTTACAATTTATGGACTTAATCGTCCCGGATACTGGAGAAGGAATTTCAGAATCAACTTTGTCTGTAGCTACTTCAAATAATAGATCATCTTCCCTTATCGTATCACCGATCTTCACAAAGATTTTGGTAATCGTAGCTTCCTGAATACTTTCACCCAGTTTTGGGACTAAAACCTCAAATTCCGACATGTTTTATGTAATTAATTTACCCGTAAAATGAGCATTTGCATGCACTAGTCGGGTTGATATACGCAAGTTCCGGCAGAAGGTAACGTTAAAACATTGGAATGTTCACTTTGGGAAGAAATCAAACAAATTGTAATCCGGCCATTTGGTTATTTTCCGGAGGGTTGCCGACATAAGCCTATCCATTTCAATGGCAAGATGCGGACCTTTGTAGTTACTGGTATTGGTTATCATGACCCAGGAAATTCCATTGGGTTCTCTCTTTACAAGCGCCGAAGAACCAGGAAGTGTCCCCGTCCTCCACCATTCCCCGTTTTCATTGGTACTTCGCCAGCCCAATGGATCCAGGCCTTTTTCATCAACATGCGTCATCTCGGCAATACTTTTCGCCGAAAGAATATCTTTTGTTCGTGAATCTCCATCAATGACCACCAAAAGCTTCATCAAATCAACGGGAGAAGCAATCCAACCGCCTGCAGATCCCAACAACGCCATATTTGTGCTTCCATAAATCTTCGGTACCATACGGCCACTACCATCGTATGCCTCGACAGGTTGTGCATCTTCAGGCTGGTAATATCTAACCTCTTCCAAAAGTTTTTCATTCTCAAAACTCCCCCCAAGCTGCATGTCAAAAATGTGTGCCGGTTTAAGGACATTTTCTTTCACGAATTTTTCATAGCTGGTTTTGGATGCTCGTGCCACGACTTCTCCAAGAATCATGTAACCCAGGTTAGAATAGGCGCTTGAAGACCCTGGTTCAAAATGCAGACGCCTGGATGTAACAAACTTTAAATAAGAACTAATTTTTAACGGCATCGGATCGCCTGTCTGCTCAGAAACAATTTTTGGGAGAAAAGCTATGTCTCCATATCTCTGGGTCCATCCACCGGAGTGATTCAAAAGGTTGCGTACCGTAATGTTTTCCAGTCTGTTATCCTTGATTTTACCTAGTTTTTCGTCTTTAAGAATTCCATATTTCCCAAAAACCTTACTATCCAGCCTGATTTTTCCACTCTCAACCAGTTTCATGATGGCAATTGAGGTGATCAATTTAGAAACACTGGCAATTCTAAAGAGTTGTTCAGGTGATGCAGAAATTTTTGCTTCCGTGTCAGCATATCCATAACCTTTGGCAAAAATAAGTTTCTCGTCTTTTACTATTGCGACTGCTAATCCCTTTAAAAGATTTTGTTCCCTAAACCTTTCGAAGCTTTTATCAAGCAAATCAGTATTCTCAGATTGTACTATCTTTCTAATTATCAACTTATTAATTCTTTGCTTTTCCAGGAATGCAATCCTATTAGGCACATTTTGAGGATGAAAACCGTAAAATGCGGGTATAAGCAGGAAGAGAAAAGTGACAAAAGTAAATAGAATAAAATTTTGGCGCATACAAATGTAAATTACATATGTCAACAACTGATCGTGTTCTTTAATATCTTGCTAGTTACAATTGTAAACCACCGATGATTTCTTTGATAGATTTAAATTTGTGTCTATCAAGATAATTGTCAATTCCTGCAATGATATGCTGTGTAGCCATGGGATCGATAAAATTGGCTGTTCCAACCTGGATGGCTGAGGCTCCGGCAAGGAAGAATTCAATGGCATCCGTCGCATTCATGATTCCGCCTATTCCTACAACAGGAATCTTAACCGATTTGGATACTTGCCAAACCATCCGAAGTGCGACAGGTTTAATGGCCGGACCGGAAAGTCCTCCTGTAACCGTAGAAAGTACCGGTTTTCTTGTTTCCGCATGAATGGCCATTGCCAAAATTGTATTAATCAAAGAGATACTGTCTGCACCGCTTGCCTCCACGGCAAGTGCAATATCGGTTATGTCGGTTACGTTTGGTGACAGTTTGACTATCAAAGGTTTGTGATAGACCCTCCTGACTGCTTTTACCACTGCCTCTGCAGCAGGGCAGCTAGTACCAAATGCCATGCCACCTTCCTTTACATTTGGACACGAAATATTGAGTTCAATACCGGCTATATGATCCAGCTCATTGATTTGTTCGGCACAGGCTATGTACTCTTCAACTGTAGATCCCGAAACATTGACCAAAATATTGGTATTGTAAACAAGCAAACGCGGATAGATATTCTCTGCAAAATATTTTACACCTCCGTTTTGTAACCCCACCGCATTAAGCATTCCTGAGGGGGTTTCTGCCATTCTGGGATAGGGATTTCCTTGCCGGGGATGAAGGGTGGTTCCTTTTACGACAAAGCCTCCCAGGCTATTCAGATCAAAAAAATCATCAAATTCAACGCCAAACCCAAACGTTCCGGATGCAGTCATCACCGGATTTTTGAGTTTTAATCCGGCTATATCGATACTTAATTCTGCCATTTTAACTGTTTTATATCAAATACGGGTCCATCTGTACATACACAGCGGTATCCCCCGGTTGTCTCAGTAACGCAACAAAGGCACACGCCATAGCCACATGCCATGGTATTCTCGAGGGATACCTCACAATCAATTTCATTTTGATGTGCAAGTCTGGCAACAGCCTTCATCATTGGTTCCGGACCACAGGTATATATCTTATCAAAGCTTTTAAATTCGTCGCCAAAAAGGGCATGATTAGTCACAAACCCCTTCGTTCCATGGCTCCCGTCTTCAGTTGTGGTATGAATTGTCCCATACTCGGCGAAGTTCTCCAGTTCAACCAGATCTTCACCGCTTCTTGCCCCAAGCAATATTTCAATCTGGTGATTATCTTGCTTTAACATGGTTGCCAGAAGCATCAATGGGGCAATTCCAACTCCACCGCCAACAAGCAATACTTTCGATTTTTTTGTTGGGAAAGAGTAACCTCTTCCCAATGGAAAGATGACACTAAGCGTATCTCCAACCAAGCTTTTGGATAAAGTTCTGGTGCCTTCACCTATTCCTTTAATCAGGATAAAGATCGAATTACATTTGTAATCAACCTGAAAAATCGAAAACGGTCGTCTAAGAAATACATTTTGTGATTTATCTACCAAAATATTGGCAAACTGTCCGGGAAGTATCCCTTCCAAAAGAACCTCAGACTTTAATTCCAGGAGTGCATGGTCTTTGTTCAGCCTTTGGTTTGAAACAACCTTAAGGTTCTGCACTGATTTTTTCATTCGTAAATAAATTGCATTGGAGTAATGCGCAAATATAGCCAAAATAGGGTTAGGAAGGCCTGTATACGTTGAAAGTTTTGTCTTTGTAAAAGAAGAGGATTTGTTCAATTTCCTTACCTTGAATGGTAACATCCTGAATTGTCGGTGCCTGATTTATGGTTTGATCCAATTTTGATCCATTATTTGATCCATCCGGGGTTTGATGTGGATTTACATTAACAGATTCAACAATAGGATTCTTAACCTCTACAAAAGGAATCTCCCGGGGATTACCACCTTCGGCTTTTGGCGAGGAATTTCGAAATAAATCTGGTTCCACAGTATCAACAGGATGAGGTTGAAACTCCTGTTGCCGGGGCAAAAAAGGATCCTCCGCCTTGCTTTGGATAGGCACAGGATTGGATGAAGAAGATTCCGGTGAGCCGGTAAGCCTCAAATTCATTTCCCCCTCCCCAATCATTAACCAACGTGAGTTGAGCGCCGGATAAACCTGAAGCATCTTTTGAATAAAAGCTGCACTCGGATAGTTGCGGCCATTTAAAATATGGGACATACTGGACCTTTGAACCCCAATTTTGTCTGCGAATTCGGCAGGTGAGATTTTCTCGGAAACCAGAAATTTTACGATTCGATCTTTCATGATAGCGCTTCTTTTGCACAAATGTAACAATTATGATTACAATTTACAACAGATAAATTATTACATATGTAATACTGCGAAATTGTCTCAATGTTACATATGTAACCAACACATTAGGCCAAATGAACTACCTGTCAAAACTTAACTTGAATTATTTGTTTGGTTAAATTAATTAAAATACTGGTTATTATGAAGATATAGATTAATATCATTGTATAAAAGTATACTCTTATCGATTTGTTTCCAAATGTAACTAATTTATATAATCTTTTAGTTTCGATAAATGTTATATTATTTTGAAATTGACTACGTTAAATCAATATTTACAGTACTGTTTTGAAGCTGAAATTTGGCAATTTCAGTCAGTACAAAAGTAACTTTGGTCTTCTGGGATTTCTTTACTTCAATAATTTACAATAGGGCCTGTAAAGTCTGTGAGAATCCTGTAAAAACTACATTCCTTTAAAGTTTACCGAAAGAAGGAATTCTGAAGCGAACTGTCCGGATTCAAATAAATAGGATTCTCTTAGCCCTATTTTAAAAGGAGCGATGAATCTAAGAAAATGACACTCTGTCACAAGTTCCCCGCCGCATGAACTGAGCGTCTTGTTTATTATGTTGGTTGTCTGGTGAATAGGAATAGAAATTTGGGCATAATCATAAAAAAGCCGCATCGTTATCCGTTTTAAGTAGTAAAGATGCCATATATGCCAGTCGGGAGAGAGTAACGGAAGCACATAATCACTTCTGAAGGTAGTGAGGGCGTTGTTATCAACATTTGTATAACCCCTGGGATAATAGATCAAATCATTAAAATAGGAGCTGGTTGATTTTTTTATTTGATATCCCGTATAAACCCGGATTCCCTGGTTGTACAAAAGCCCCGGGAAATAGAATGTTCCCTCCGCTGATGCTATATTTCCGAGTTTCCGATCGCCAAATGGAGTATGTCTGTACTGCAGATCAACAATTTGCCCCCACCTTGCCTGTACATCGCGGGTACTCTGTTGCATAATGTTGTGTAAATAAAGCCTGTAGCTAAAAGGAATATAACTTCCTCTAAAGATCGTCGACGGTGTTGCCGGATCCTGCCAGTAGTGCGAATAGCCGATCTGGATTTCAGGCTCAACCATTCGGTACATTTTCCCGCGTGAAAAGTTAAATGGAATGAGTGCATCGAAGTGAGTATTCAAAACTTTCTTTGTGTAGGGAACTGCAACAGTATCCTGACCGATCAGTACATTTTTTGTAGTGTAATGCCTGTTTATCTGGTAATATTTTGAACTTTCCTTACCATAATCACCATAAATCCTAAAAATTGGATACCAACCCGAATATTCGAACTTGCCTACCCATTTCCCTGCCTGGTTGACCGATGAGTAGTTGTAGCCCAATTGAGTGATTGCCGTGGTAAGTTTATTTTGTGAAATAACTGAAAATCCAATATTTACAGTTGAATTGTCTGGATCAATGTATGCAGGCGACCAACTATGAATGTTGATAAGATTCTTGAATTTCACATACCTTTGGCTTGTATACCGGTTTGTGTCAGGTTTTGAAAAATCAACAACTCCCTTTTCCTGAGCTGTCAATTTGTTGGACAAAGTATCCTGGAACCACAATTTAGGATTAATTTCTTTCCACGAACTCTTAACTACCTCTTTTGTAGCTATTTTAAAGCCTTTTGACGAATAATCCGCAAAAATTAAGGCATTGCTAACACCTGAACATTGAAGGTCTTTGATCCCATATTTGGCAGTTACAATCAGATAACGCTTGTTTGTTGTAAGATCAATGGCAAATCCTTCAAATTTACCGGTTTGATTGGCGGAATAGAGGAGGTAATTGTTCCATTGAACCGGCTTTTTAATCTCTCCAAACAGCGGATCGGTTATTTTGCTTGTTTCGCCATTTGCCAAATTGATCCGAACGATGGATTTGCCCTTATCACCAAGGTCTACGGCATACATGGAACTGCCATCTGTTGACCAGGAGGGTGTTATAAAATTGTGATTATCATCTGCCACAAATACCTTTGTGATCTGATAGTTATTTGCTTCCAGGATAGCAATGGAAGAGTGGTTCAGGTCATCTAGCTTTACGACCGAAATCCATTTTCCATCCGGTGAAAACTCCGGGGCAAATATTTTATCAGTGAAAACCTTTTCAGCAAGTGTTCCGCTTTGGATATCCAAAATCCGAAGCAGCGATTTGTCACGGTGTGTCCACCGTAAATCAGGCTTTGATTCAATCCAAACGATTTTACCATTGGAAACACTCATTGATTCATCCAGAATAAACCCGGGTGAGAACAATTTTCTTTCGTTTTGGTTTTTATTGATCAATACCAGCTCCTGAATGTGACCAAGCGAAGTTTTTAACGCCACAAACGACGTATCGTTCACAAAATGGGGATACCTATAGCTGATGTAATCGGTTGATGCTCCAACTATTCTCTTGCCGGAAAGTACGGTATCTTCCTGAATATTAAGCTTAAATGGATTCGTGTTCTTCAGGTTATTCATGATCTCCCGGTAGTGCTCATCCTGGTTTTTTCCGGTAGCCAGTTTCAAACCTCTCGATAGCGAATTCAGTCCCAATGGATTTCTGGCAATATGGTGCAGCACTTTTCCCCAAACCTCTCCCCCATTCTGATTCCGAATATTTGAAACCATCTGATATCCAAGCTGATAATAATCCGGAATATAATCTTTGTAGGATCCCAGATAGGCCTTGTCGAAACTGTAAATACCCTTTTCGTCGACCTGTGCTTTTAATTCCATGGTAAAGGAAGACAGCCTGCCACGACCTGACGAACTCAATGCGGTCTCTGAAACAACCGCATCTCCCTCCAGGAACCAAAAGGGTAAATAGGCTCCAATGACAATTGATGCAGCTTGTTCACCCAATAAAATTTTAAAAATGGCAGGTAGTTCTGATTCAATTTTGTCGATTTGAACATGATGTCTTAATTCATGAATGGCAAGTTGCTCAATCCACTCCTGTGCATAAGTCTCTTGACTTGGGGTTGGGAACAGTTCGATCCTGGAAGGTGACCATGCCACAAATCCATTGGACTTCATCGACTTAGTATGAAGTATTACCGTGATCTTTCTGGGCTGATTATTAAGCGTAACACCGGAGTAGCTATACACCTTTTCAAAAATATGGGCAACTCTTTGACCTTCTGACTCATAATCCGAGGGATACAAGATCTGAAAATGGTCGGTTTGGATTTGTTTCCACCTGATACCCCCGGGATCCTGACCGGCAACAAAATACTGCCCGGAGACATTTTTAGGAACCAATAATATAAGGGCCAGCATTAATCCGGCAAGCAATCGCAGAAAGATTTTCAATTTGTCAAACGTTTAATATGGTAAATGCAAAGGCGCACATTGAATTCTTAACCATTCAAGAATCTCAATATCGGGTATGTGAGGCGATAATTTTAAGAAAACAGTTTCATGGTATTGGTTTAACCAATTTACCTCCTTGGCGCTAAGCATTTCAATCACAATTAGATGCCTGTCAATAGGACAAAGAGAAACGGTTTCGAAACACAGGAAATCCCCAAATTCAGTGCTGTCAGTCTTTTTACAGAAAAGAACATTTTCGATTCTAAGTCCATATTCACCCTCCCGGTAGATACCTGGTTCATTCGACAAAAGATGACCTTCCGAGATGGGTTCATTGTTGAATTCAGCTCGAATACTCATTGGTCCTTCGTGAACAGATAAAAAATAACCTATTCCATGGCCGGTTCCGTGTCCATAATTTATTCCTCTATCCCACAGTGGATTGCGCGTAATGGAATCCAGCGAATAACCCTTTGTCCCAACCGGAAAGTGCACAGTCGCCAGCGCAATGTGCGCTTTCAGGCAACTTGTGAAGTCTTCGCACTGCTTGGTGGTGGGCGTTCCCAGACTAATTGTCCGTGTGATGTCGGTTGTTCCATCCAAATATTGCCCTCCTGAATCAATGAGAAGCAAATTGTCGGGAGATATGCCAACACTGGTCTGATCCGTTGCATGATAATGAACAATGGCTCCATGGGCTCCAAACCCTACAATCGGATGAAAACTGTCTCCCTTGAACAAAGGTTGCTTCATTCTGAATTCATTCAGCTTTTTGCCAACTGAAACTTCAGTAATATTCTCTTTACCAACTACTTGACTTAACCAAAAAAGCGAATAAACCATGGCTGTACCATCTTTTACATGCGCATTTCTGATATTTTCAATTTCGTTGTGATCCTTAACTGCCTTTAATTTAGTGACTACGGCAACGGAAGAGTCTATTTCATTGTGATCGGAAAGCGATCTGGTAACCTTAAAATTTGTACGAATTGGATCTATTTGAATCCGTTTGTTGGTTATTCGCTTGATAAATGAATAAAAATCACCATATGGTTTGATTATTATTCCCTCTTCTTCCAAAACATTTCTGAAAGCCGGCCCTAACCTGCCTGGATTGATGAACAACCAAACATTTTCCTGATCCAGGTATCCGTAGGCCGATACCAAAGGCGTATATTCAATTTCGTTGCCCCTCAAATTAAATACCCAGGCCAAATCATCGAGTAAAGAGATAACAGTTGAATCAAGATCCTTCGATTTGAGTATTTTTCGAACCATATCGAACTTCTCAGTCCTCGATTTTCCGGCAAAATCAACCGGATATTCATAGGCTCGAGATTCGGACTGAAAAGGCCGATCCAGCCAAACCTGATCAACCAGATCATGGTCAATGCTAAAATTGATGCCATTCGCAGCCAATTTGGATGTCAGTTGAGTTGCTTCAGCTGCAGAAATAGTTGATCCGTCGAAGGCAATTTTATTACCGCGTTTCAGGTTCTTTAGCGCCCATTCTTCCAGGGAGACAGCCTCCGGCACTCGATCCTTCATTAACCTGATACCTGTTCCTTTTAACTCTTCCGCTGCCTGAAGGAAATACCGGGTATCCGTCCAAAGCAATACGTCATTGAGTGTAACCAGGACTTTGCCATAAGAACCGGTAAAACCGCTGATCCACTTCCGTGTCTCCCATCTCCCAGAAATATATTCACTCAAATGCGGATCAGTTCCTGTAATCAGATAGGCATCAATCTGATGTTTTTTCATCAATACCCTCAAACCGGAAATACGTTCAGCAATTATCATCATTTGATATATTTCATGGCTTTCATCCATTCAACCATCATGAATGGCCATTGATCGTGAGCTTTGCCCGTTTTGTGCATCCCAAAGCCATGTCCGCCTTCCCTGAAAATATGCAGTTCAGCCTGAATTCCTTCCCTTTTCAATGCCAGATAGTATTCGATGCTGTTTCGCGGTTTAACGCCCGTATCATCATCCGCAAGTGCGATAAATGCAGGAGGTGTTTGACTGGTCACCTGCAATTCGTTGCAAAATTTTTCAATGATCTTCCAGTCATTGGTTTTACCAATTAAATTTTCCCTTGACCCCATGTGGCCCCACTCCTCTTTAAAGGTTACTACAGGATATAGGAGCACAGAAAAATCAGGACGACAACTTAACCTCGCAATTGGGATATTTGATTCCTTATCGCCTGTGTCAAAGTGAGTTGAAAGAGTTGATGCTAAATGTCCCCCTGCAGAAAATCCTGCGATTCCTACTTTTGTGGGATCCACAGACCACTCTCCGGCATTTAGCCTAACCAATCTCATGGCCTGCCGGGCATCCTGAAGCGGTATTTCAGAATGACCATAGGGCAGCCTGTATTTCAAAACGATTCCGGCTATACCATGATTTTGAAGAAATTCGGCTACATCATAACCTTCATGGTCCATTGCTTCCATGCCGTAGCCTCCGCCGGGACATACGATTACTGCAACCCCTGTATTTTGTTCCTTAGCGGGAAGATAAACAGTCAAAGTAGGTTCAGAAACATAACGTACCCGTCTTCCTTCGAAAGTTTCTTCCGGTTTTGGAGAGACGACCGGGCCCGGGGCCCCATCAGGCCAAAGTTTCACAACAGATTGTGATTGAGAAAAATGACTGGCTATCATAAAGAAAAGAATCAAATAAATATTTTTTTTCACCTTCAAACTTATTAAATTTCACAATATTCAAATTACAGATTCACGTTGGTGTCAACCGCCTAAAAATAACCAAATATCTCTGTAAAACTTGCAGATTTTTGCAGAAAGCGTGCAGAAATAAGAAATTCCCCTATTTTTGCATTTATGGATTTGAATTTACTTTGGAAAGGAGTTGTCACCGGTCTTGCAGTATCTATCCCATTGGGCCCGCTCGGGATTTTGTGTATTCAAAGGACTGTTAACAAAAATTGGAAATCAGGAATTTTTTCAGGGATTGGAATAGCTACAGCGGATACTGTTTATGCCTTAGTAGCCGGATTTGGCCTTTCCATCATCATCGATTTTATCAGAACCTACGAACTTTACTTTAAGTTGGTTGGTTTCTTTGTTTTGCTCCTCCTTGGAATCTATATTTTCAGGTCTAATCCAACGAAGCAGATTCAGGATTACAAACTAAGAGGCTCTTCGCACCTGCAGGATTTCATAACCACCTTTCTGGTGACTTTGTCCAACCCGCTCTCTGTCTTTGTTTTCATCGCTATTTTCACAGGATATAGTATCGTTTTGCAATTTTCACAACCGTTGGAAGCTTTGCTTACGTTTGGAGGTATTTTTATCGGAGGATCCCTATGGTGGATCACAATTACCGGTTTTGCCAATCTTTTCAGGCACAAATTTACCATCAATACACTCTATTGGGCCAACAAGATCATTGGATTGGGTGTCATTGTAGTAGCGGTCGCTTTCTTTGTTTACCTTCAGACAAAAGGAATTTAGTCCGGAAGCTATTGTTTACAAGATAAGGCTCAAATTTTTTTCCCCAGCGGTGAATCATGCTCCTTAGCCATGTGTGAAAAGGTAAGCCGATCCAGCAACCTGGGAAAGAACTTCCCCAAAAACACAGAGAGCTTTCCCTCTTTAAATGTCAAAACAAGTGATCTTTCCCTCTTTTCAATGGCATTCACCACCAAATGGGCACAAACCCCGGCGCTCATCATTTTCTCTTCTTGCCTGGGCGTCTCCCCTTGCGGTTTTCCATCGGCCATTAATGCTGATTTTCTAATCTCAGAGGTAGTAAAACCGGGCGCTGCAACCAATACATGAAGACCTGTGTACAAATTTTCAAGGCGGATGGTATCCAGTAGGCCACGAATAGCAAATTTTGAGGCAGAATAGGCTGAACGTGCCGGTAAGCCTACATGCCCGGCGACTGAGATAATGCCCACCAGTGATCCTTTGGTGCTGATCAGATATGGAAGCGCATATTTAGTGCAGTAGACTGTTCCATAAAAATTCACATCCATTACCTGTTTGAAACTATTCAGATCAACGTCATCGAACAAAGCCCGCATCGATAAGCCGGCATTATTGATTAACACGTCAATTCTCCCAAATCTCCGGATGGTACGATCAATAAGATCCCTGCAAGCAGATTCGCTGGTAACATCGGTCTGTGTGACCAGTACTTCCGATGATACGAGGATTGTTTGAAGTTCATTCAATTTGTCTATTCTTCTGGCAGCCAGGGAAAGTGAGGCACCTCGTTTCGCATATTCTATAGCCAGTGCACGGCCTATACCTGAAGAAGCTCCAGTTATAATTACTACTTTACCGCTCATTGACAATTAGTTAATTACTTATTTTACTGTTTAAACAGATTGTGTGACACAAAAATAGTGCTTTTTGGCAGATTAAAATATATTGTCAAATAATTTTTATATATCATTGGTATTAAGATAGATACGAATTATTTTTCCGAAAATTATTTTTTTTCATGCCTGTATTGGGTGATTAAGAAAAATGGGCTATCTTTGCCGTGCCTTTGAAAAACAAAGGAATTACAAGGATGACTCAGTAGCTCAGCAGGTAGAGCACATCCCTTTTAAGGATGGGGTCCTGGGTTCGAGCCCCAGCTGGGTCACTAACAGGCCGGAACCAACAGTTCCGGCCATTGATTTTCAGGACAATTGCTTCACACTTCGTTCCTTCCCTATAAAAAATCGGGACAGGCAGTGTTCGCAGGACGGTGCGGCGTTTTTGAGTCCTGAGAATGCGACAGATTGCTTCCCGCTCGTGCCTCGCGGTCGCAATGACGGTCGCTAGATGTTCAGTTGGATGAGGCGAGGGGTGGGTTAAAGGATATGATTTGTTGTTAATTGTCACCCACCCCTCGCCTCATCCAA
>CAYHQN010000015.1:0-45624 GCA_964358545.1 uncultured Tangfeifania sp.
AGCTCCCTGGTAACATCATTTCGGCCAACGCCGTCTCTGATGACGACCAGAATGGTGTCATCACCCGCTATGGTTCCCAAAATTTCCTTGCATCAAGACTCGTCGATAGCCACAGCCGTGCTTGAGGCAAATCCCGGCAGGGTCTTAATCACACCAAGATTGCCGGAGAACTCAATCCCCAAAACCCCATCTGCCAAAAAATCAAATCTCGACGAACCCGATTCATTATGAGACGAATGTAGCAAATCATAGGAAGGCATTCGATAGGCATACCCAGCTTTGGCATCACTCACTTTGATAACCTGCAGCGATTTCAGATCGCGCGACAAGGTGGCCTGAGTGACCTCCATGCCTTTTGCATGTAATCTCAACTGAAGATCATCCTGGTTACTGATTACTTCGCCCGAGATGATCTGCTTGATCAATTCAAAACGTTCTTCCTTGTTTTTCAAAACAAACCTTTTGATGAATATTTATTCGCATTAAAATGCAAATATATTCATTAATTGAATAATTTATCAGATATTTCGTATTATTATTTGAATTTTCTGTCAAATGTTAAATATTTATGAATATTTATAAATTTATTAGCGTCCTTTGGTATAATCGGAAGATTTATCTACTTTTGTCACCGTGCGACAACATCCGGGAATATCGAACTTGTTAACGCAAAAAATGCGTTTTTGCTGCTGATTAAAAAGTAGTGGAAACGCATTTTTTCTTTATTGAAGGCAGGTAGTTCAGGAACGCAAATGGAAAATCATTATTTTATTGCCATGAAAATATACACAGAGTTTCACGGAGGTATCACAGAGTTACACAGAGAAAAAAGTATTACTCTGTGTAACTCTGTGACTTCTCTGTGCTACTCTGTGTAACATTTAGATGAACAAGTAATTACAAGATATGCGAAAAGTAAAGTTGATACTGGAGGATGGGACAACCTTTGAAGGCAAGTCATTCGGTTATGAAAAATCGGTGACCGGTGAGGTTGTGTTTTATACAGCTATGACAGGTTACCCCGAGAGTTTGACGGATCCCTCCTACACCGGTCAGATCCTCGTATCCACCTATCCGATGATTGGGAACTATGGCGTACCTTCCGACAGAAAAGAAAATGGACTTCACCGTCATTTCGAATCGGATAAAATTCACATTACCGGACTTGTCGTCGACAATTACTCCTTCGGTTACAGCCACTGGAATGCGCAATCAAGTTTGGCCGATTGGATGAAATCCCAGCAAATCCCCGGAATATATGGTATCGATACCCGCGCGCTCACCAAGATACTGAGGGAAAAAGGATCGATGATCGGCAAAATCGAGTTCGAAGGGGAATCCATTGAACTGGTAGATCCCAACCTGATGAACCTCGTCGCCAAAGCAAGTACAAATACTGTTGAAACATACGGAGAGGGTGAGAAAACCGTTGTCCTGGTAGATTGCGGGGTAAAAAACAACATTATCCGGTGCCTGATCAAACGGGGGGTTAAAGTTGTTAGGGTTCCATGGGATTATGATTTCACCACGCTTCCTTACGACGGACTGTTTTTAACCAACGGGCCCGGTGATCCAACCATGTGCGACATTACAGTTCAATATATTAAAAAGGCCATAGCGCAAGAGAAACCCATTATGGGAATCTGCCTTGGAAACCAATTGCTGGGTCTCGCTGCAGGCTGCTCTACCTATAAACTCAAATACGGACACAGGAGCCATAACCAACCTGTCTTAATGACCGGGACCAACAGGTGTTTCATTACTTCGCAGAACCACGGTTACGCCATCGACCAAGACTCTATTCCGGAGGATTGGGAGACGCTCTTCTACAATGTCAACGATAACACCAACGAAGGGATCCGTCACAAAACGAAGCCATTCTTCTCCACACAGTTTCACCCGGAGGCATCATCAGGTCCGGTAGACACAGAGTTCCTGTTTGACGATTTTATTGTAAATATAAAATCACAACAGGGGAAATGAAAATTAGAAATGGGATTGCATCCCATCAAATTTCAATTGGAAAACATGTAGAGACGTTGCATGCAACGTCTCTACCGATAGATATCATCAACATTTCAACAGAACAGCTATGCTCAACACAAATATCAAAAGGGTTATCGTACTGGGTTCCGGCGCACTGAAAATCGGTGAGGCCGGCGAATTTGACTACTCCGGATCACAGGCGCTGAAGGCATTGAAAGAGGAGGGCGTTTACACCATCCTGATCAATCCGAACATTGCCACCATTCAGACCTCAGAAGAGATTGCGGATAAAATATATTTCCTCCCTATTACGGCCTATTTTGTCGAAAAGGTGATCCAAAAGGAGAAGCCGGATGGCATTTTGCTGGCCTTTGGCGGACAGACTGCCCTCAATTGCGGCGTCGATCTTTTCCGTCAGGGGATTTTGGATAAATACAACCTGAAGGTGATCGGAACGCCTGTTCAATCCATTATCAACACCGAGGACCGCGAAATCTTCTCGGGGATTTTGCACGAGATAGAAGTATTAACCCCACGCAGTATTGCCTGTACTTCGATTGAGCAAGCCAGGAATGCTGCAAACACGCTTGGATACCCTCTGATTATCCGTGCCGCCTACACACTGGGTGGACTTGGTTCCGGGTTCTGCTCCAATGAAAAAGAACTCAACAAGCTGGCCGACAATGCTTTCTCCTATTCAGGCCAGATCCTTGTGGAGGAATCCATCAAAGGATGGAAAGAGGTGGAATACGAGGTAGTGCGCGACCAATACGACAACTGCATCACGGTATGCAACATGGAAAATTTTGATCCGCTCGGTATCCATACCGGTGAATCGATCGTTGTAGCACCTTCCCAGACTTTATCGAACGACGAATACCACAAACTCCGCGCCCTCTCGATAAAAATCATCCGCAAAATTGGTGTGATTGGTGAGTGTAACGTTCAGTTTGCGCTAGATCCCAACTCAGAAGATTACAGGGTTATTGAAGTAAATGCCCGCCTGTCAAGATCTTCAGCACTGGCATCGAAGGCAACAGGCTATCCGCTGGCATTTGTCGCAGCCAAACTCGGCCTGGGATATGGTCTGCATGAACTCAAAAATTCGGTAACAAAAGAGACGACAGCCTGTTTTGAGCCTGCACTCGATTATTGTGTCGTCAAGATTCCACGCTGGGATTTAGGCAAATTTGTTGGCGTATCCAAAAATCTTGGATCCAGTATGAAATCGGTTGGCGAAATCATGGCCATCGGCCGAAACTTCGAAGAGGCCATCCAGAAAGGTCTTCGCATGATCGGTATCGGCATGCATGGATTTGTAGGTAACCGTGGCGACATGGAGATCATCGATATTGATGAAGAGCTGATCAATCCAACCGACCGTCGGGTTTTCGCTATCGCGGAAGCTTTCCACAAAGGTTACAGTGTAGACAAAATCTGGGAAATCACCAGAATTGACAAGTGGTTTCTGATGCGCCTGCAGAATATTTACGAGTTAAGGACTCAATTGATTGGTTTCGACGCCCTTGAAAGCCTTCCGGCTGATTTGCTCAAGGATGCAAAAAAATTGGGTTTCTCCGACTTTCAAATTGCCCGTATCGTTGTAAAATCGGAAGTCAGGGACATGAATGTAGAAAGTCTTAAGGTCAGGGCTTTCCGAAAAAAACATGGGATATTGCCATTTGTCAAGCAGATTGACACCCTTGCGGGAGAATATCCTGCCCAGACCAATTACCTCTATCTGACCTACAACGGATCGGAACACGATGTCAAGTTTCAGCACGACAGTCAGTCTATCATTGTTTTGGGTTCAGGGGCCTATCGCATTGGCTCTTCCGTGGAGTTCGACTGGTGCTCCGTGAATGCCGTGTATACCATCCGCAAAGAGGGTTTCCGGGCCATCATGATCAATTACAATCCCGAAACTGTTTCAACTGATTACGACAACTGTGACAGGCTCTATTTTGATGAACTTTCCCTGGAAAGGGTATTGGATATTTGTGATCTCGAAGAGCCTAAAGGGACTGTACTTTCGATGGGAGGACAGATCCCCAACAATCTGGCCATGAAATTGCATGCTATGAATGTGCCAATTCTTGGAACAACTGCCGAAAAAATAGACAACGCCGAAGACCGCAACAAGTTCTCGGCCATGCTCGACAAGCTGGAGGTCGATCAGCCCCGCTGGAGCCAGCTGACCACCATTGAAGAAATCTATAAATTTGTAGATGAGGTTGGATTTCCAGTACTGATCCGCCCATCCTATGTCCTATCGGGAGCAGCGATGAACGTCGTTTCGAACCGCGATCAGCTGGAGCATTTCCTCAACCTTGCAGCACATGTTTCCAAAGAGCATCCTGTCGTCGTTTCTGAGTTTATTGAGAACGCCAAGGAAATAGAGGTGGATGCCGTAGCCAAAAACGGAGAAATCGTGGCCTATGCACTGTCAGAGCACGTCGAATTTGCCGGTGTTCACTCGGGGGACGCCACCATCGTCTTCCCACCCCAAAAACTTTATGTGGAGACCATCCGCCGGATCAAAAAAATATCCAGAAAAATTGCTAAAGCGCTTGAAATTACAGGACCTTTCAACATTCAGTACCTGGCGAAGGACAACGACATCAAGGTGATCGAGTGTAACTTAAGGGCTTCAAGGTCGTTCCCGTTTGTATCCAAGGTATTGAAAACAAACCTGATCGAGATTGCAACCAAGGCCATGCTGGATGTGCCATTTGAAAAGCCCGATAAATCCCTTTTTGAGCTGGATTATGTTGGGGTAAAGGCACCCCAGTTCTCCTTCCACAGGCTGCTGAATGCCGATCCGGTTCTTGGCGTCGACATGGCCTCAACCGGCGAAGTAGGATGTATCGGAGAGAACTTCTATGAGGCATTGCTTAAGTCGATGCTCTCAGTAGGTTACCGTATCCCAAAGAAAACCATCCTCATCTCTTCAGGACCTGTCAGGGGTAAGATCGAATTATTAGCCAGCGCCAGGATGTTGAAGGATAGAGGTTTCACCATCTATGCAACCGGTGGAACACACAATTTCTTTCAGGAAAACGGGATAGAAACCCAGAAAGTATATTGGCCCGATGAAGAGGATATGTCTCCCAACACGTTGGACCTTATCAGGCAACGAAAAATAGAAATGGTCATCAATATCCCCAAAGACAACACCAACAGAGAGTTGTCGAACGGTTACAACATTCGCAGAAACGCTATCGATTTCAACATCCCGCTAATCACCAATGCCCGTGTAGCCAGCGCCTTTATATATGCCATCTGCAAGCTGGATTTGGATGATATCGGCATCAAGTCGTGGGATGAGTATAAATAAGTATCTTCGTTTAATCGTTATTAACCATAACTTTCAATAAGCATGGATCTATTTTCAGCACAAGAAGTTTCAAAATCGTATTCCAATTTTAAAGCACTCTCGGAAGTATCTATCTCTGTTCCTGAGGGGACTATTTTTGGTTTACTGGGACCCAACGGGGCAGGTAAAACAACGCTGATCCGCATCATTAACCAGATTACAGCACCCGATAGCGGAACGATCTGGTTCGAAGGCCGGAAAATGAAAGAAGACGACATCTATCGCATCGGCTACCTGCCCGAAGAGCGGGGGCTGTACAAAAAGATGAAAGTTGGCGAACAGGCATTGTACCTGGGTATGTTAAAAGGACTTTCCCGCAGGGATGCCATGCGGGAACTTAAAATCTGGTTCGAGAAATTTGAGATAATCTCCTGGTGGGACAAGAAAGTCATGGAACTCTCAAAGGGTATGCAGCAGAAGGTTCAGTTCATCTGTACAGTTCTTCACAAACCAAAACTGATGATTTTCGATGAACCATTCACTGGTTTTGACCCTATTAATGTAGAATTGATGAAAGAGGAGATCCTTCGCATGAAAAAAGAGGGTGCCACCATTATCTTTTCTACCCACAACATGGAATCTGTAGAGGAGTTGTGCGACCACATCGCGCTGATCGACAAATCCAAAAAAATTCTGGATGGTCCTACCCTCAACATCCGGGAGAAATACAAATCAAACATCTTCGATGTCGCGTACAAAGGTGATTTTGCCAAAATCGAGCATGAATTCGGACAGAAATATTCCATTCTGGCCCACGATGAAACAGGAAGGACCAACAGCCTGAAAATTCAGTTCCTCAATGGCAGCACCTCCGGTACCCTGATCAAAGATCTGGTCGAACACGTCGAGATAGTATCATTCAACGAACTGATTCCCAGCATGAATGATGTTTTCATCAAAGTTGTCAAACAAAACGCTTAACCAAACACGATGAGTAAAATAGGATTGGTTCTCACAAGAGAATATAGTACACGGGTCAGGAAAAAATCATTCATTATCATGACAATCCTGATGCCGGCTTTGATGGCCGCCATGTTTATCCTTCCTGCCTACTTCATGTCGCAGGATGACACCAAAATTAGGACAATAGCCGTCTACGACGGTTCATCCATTCTTCTGGGACAACTTGAGAGCAATGATTATACCAAGTACAAATTCATCCCCGAGGATGAGTACAACAAAATCAAGGACAACCTCAAAGCAACAGATTTTTATGCCATGCTGGTGATCCAGCCCAATGTACTGAATACCAAAACAGTTCAACTTATTTCAACCAGCAACATCCCTTTTGATCTCAAGAACCAGATTCAGAATAAAATCAGGTCTGTCATCGAGAAGGAAAAAATGGCCGAAGTGATCAAACAGACAGCTATACCCGACCTCGAAGCCCGTATCGCCGCTACCAAAACTTCCATCAGTGTCAATACCATCAAATTGGGTGAAGGCGGCGAAGCCAAGAAAAGCTCAACTGAGATAGGAATGATCCTTGGTTATATTTTTGGATTTGTGATATACATGTTCATCCTTTTATATGGACAGATGGTAATGCAAGGCGTTATGGAGGAGAAACAAAGCCGGATCGTCGAGGTAATCATCTCGAGCGTCAAACCTTTCGAACTGATGATGGGCAAGATCATTGGAATCGCAATGGTTGGCCTGACACAATTGGCCATTTGGATTATCCTTGGCATTGCCATTATTGCGGGGGCCAAGGGTATGATGCCCGGAGCGCAGCATGCCGGATCCGCTCAGGAGATTATGGCCCAGGCGCAAGTGGCCAACCAGACACCGGCTCAACTGGATAAAATGCAGGACATTCTTTCCATGCTCGGATCTGTGAACTTCCCGCTTATCATCGGATGTTTCATCTTTTTCTTCATAGGCGGTTATCTGCTTTACAGTTCCCTGTTTGCAGCTGTCGGCTCAGCCGTTGATGCGGTGGAGGATGCCCAACAATTTATGATGCCAATTATGATGCCCATTATCCTGGCCATCCTGGTGATGATGAGCGCCATAAAAAATCCCGAAGGGTCAACTGCCTTCTGGTTCAGCATCATCCCATTTACATCCCCGGTGGTGATGATGGCAAGGATTCCATTTGGGGTTCCTGCCTGGCAACTGGCGCTCTCGATGCTTTTGCTGGTCATTACATTCGTGGGAATGGTTTGGGCTGCCGGTAAAATATACAGAACAGGTATTTTAATGTACGGCAAAAAAGCATCCTGGAAAGAATTGGGCAAATGGCTGACCTACAAATCATAAATGCCGTAATCGACTTGGGTACCAATACCTGCAACCTGCTGATTGCTGAATGTTTTGAGTCAGGAACCTTCAGGGTACTGCATGAGGAGCGGATTGCAGTCAAGATGGGACGCGGTGGAATACACAAAGAAGAATTGCTTCCTGAAGCGATGGAGAGAGGGTTAAAAGCCCTCTCTCTTCATGAAAAAAGCATACGGAAATTCGGAACATCCCGGGTACGGGTAATTGGCACTTCTGCCATCCGCGGAGCAACCAACAGGGATGAATTTTCGCAGATGGTGCGGCAACAGTTTGGCTGGAACCTCGAGGTGATCGATGGCAACCGTGAGGCTGATTACATTTTCAGGGGAACAGTAAATTCCCTGCCACCTTTGCAGGAAAAATACCTGGTTCTGGACATTGGTGGTGGAAGCAACGAATTCATCCTGGCTGAAGGCGAACAAATCATCTGGAAAAAAAGTTTCAACATTGGCATTGCCAGGGTACTTGAACTCTTTCCAATGTCTGACCCGCCTACCCTACCGGAGATCGGCCTGGTGGAAAAGTGGTTCGAAAGTCATCTAAATGATCTGGATAAGATTTGCATGCAGCACCAACCACGGATTTTAGTTGGTTGTTCCGGCGCCTTTGACACCCTGATGGACATACTGGAGGCCAAAATTCCCGATGCAACCATTCGGAAGTCATCCGTTTTCCCACTGGAAGATTTCCACAGAATTTATAGACAACTGATATCGGTCGACCGCGAAACAAGAAGCCTTATTCCCGGCGTAGATAAAAACAGGGTGGAGATGATCATTATCGCCACTATATTTATTAATTTCATCCTCTGCAAGTTGGAAATCCGCGAGTTGATACACACCCATTTCTCACTGAAGGAGGGTGTGATGTTCGAAATGTGTTCTCCATCAGGGCAATAATTTTGCCTGTTTTGGCCAGGCGGCGAGAATTATCTGTTTTTCCTTTGCGCTCTTTTGCGTCGTCCTTTGCGTCCTTTGCGTGAAATAGCCATAAGGAAATATTCAAAGCAATCGAGAATGATTATCTGGCTATTCCATTTGGCAACTGAAAAGCAAATTATAAACAAATGAATTTTTAAACTATTCAAATTCCGGAAAATTGTTCCACTGAGAGGAACTAAAAATATTATTTTATGGCATTAAAAATATTGGTGATCGACGACGAAAGAAGTATTCGCAATACCCTGAAAGACATTCTTGGGTTCGAAGGATACCAGGTCGAACTTGCCGAAAACGGAAAGGAAGGCATCGACCTGGTTCAAGCTACCGACTTCGATATCATCCTGTGCGACATCAAGATGCCAGAGATGGACGGCCTTGAAGCGCTTGAACAGATCAGGAAAACCAAACCTGAATCCACAGTAGTGATGATCAGTGGGCACGGCACAATCGATACAGCCGTTGAAGCCATTAAAAAGGGGGCCTTCGACTTTATCGAGAAACCGCTGGATTTGAACCGTCTTTTGATCACCCTGCGAAATGCCAGCGACAAAACAGCCTTGGTGAAGGAAACACAAATCCTCAAACAAAAAGTTGGCAAAAAATTTGAAATTATCGGTGAATCAGCCTCTATCCATAAAGTCTTGGAGATGTGCGACAGGGTGGCCCCTACTGAAGCAAAAGTATTGATAACCGGTGCAAATGGCACCGGGAAAGAGCTGATCGCCCACCGTTTGCATGAGTTGTCGCCCAGGGCAGAATTCCCTTTTGTGGAAGTGAACTGTGCTGCAATACCTTCTGAACTAATTGAGAGCGAGCTTTTTGGACACGAAAAAGGGGCTTTTACCTCTGCCATCAAACAACGGAAAGGGAAGTTTGAACAAGCTGATGGCGGAACAATTTTCCTGGATGAAATCGGCGACATGAGCCTCTCTGCACAGGCAAAAGTTCTCAGGGCTTTGCAGGAGAATATCATCACACGGGTGGGCAGTGACAAACCCGTGGAGGTGAATGTGCGCGTATTGGCTGCCACCAATAAAGATTTGCAGGAGGAGATCAAAAACGGTAGCTTCAGGGAAGACCTTTACCACCGGTTGAGTGTCATCCTGATTCACGTGCCTTCGCTCGATCAGCGCAAGGAGGATATCCCTCTGTTGGCCAACTATTTCATTGATCAGCTTTGCAGTGAATACGGTCAGCCTGCAAAAGAGATTACTCCCGAAGCGCTTGAACTGCTTGCCGGTAAATCCTGGAGCGGAAACGTCCGCGAATTCCGCAATGTTATTGAGAGATTGATTATACTGGGAGGGAAGACGATTACGGAGGAGGATATTGTTAGCTTCGTTGGATAAGAGAAAAAAGTTTCCAAAGTTTTAGTTACGAGCAAAATTTGCTCGTAACTAAAACTTTGGAAACTTTCGTACTATTAAAATTTTCTTCTATTCATGGCACCACAATATTCAGCGACATCGGATCTATCGAAATTCGTATCGGTTCGTTGTTTTTGACAGGTTCGCCATCCACATGGAAATTCAGATTTTTCCCTTTGATAACAAGGGTTTGTGTCTTAAAATAGGTACAAACAGGCGATTTGTGTATCGTTTTGTTGAACAACCTGATACCCAATCCCAAAGCCCCAAAGAAACCGAAAGGCCTTAGCACACAAAAATCCAGGACACCATCCGTAACACTTGCCAGCGGAGCAATAAAAGCATTATTGCCATATTGCGATGTGTTGGCCAACGTCAATACGAAAGCGGTATGGCTTTCAGTAACCCCATTCATCTCCACCATATAAGTTTCGGGTTGATAGCTAAAAAATTCCCTCATGGTCGCTTTGAAATATGGAATAGGTCCCCTGTTGGTAGCCTTGGCAAAACACCTTGCTATGTGATCATCGAAACCCAATCCGCACACATTCATGAATCTGCGGTCATTGGCTAATCCAGTATCAATCTTTATGGTATGACCATTCAACAGTTGTGAGATGGCGGTTGCAGGTTTTAATGAGATTCCGAGTTCGCGCCCTAACGCATTCCCTGAACCCGCCGGAATTAAACCCATGACTCCAGTGGTACCTGCCAATGCGGAAGCCACTTCATTCATGGTCCCATCCCCTCCCACGGCTACAAAAACATCAAATTTCTCGAATTTCTTCTGAATGATCTTTTTGGCATCACCCTGACTGCGTGTGAAGAGAATTTTAAACCTCACACCCTTTTCGTTACAGGCATTGGCAATCATTTGCAGGAAATCCCTTCTGCCGCCAACCCCGGCTATCGGGTTAAGTATAAACAGATACCGCAGGATCTTTACCTCATTTTTCTTGGAAATTGCCATCTGGTGTTTCTCTTGTATTACTTTTCAAACTTTCAGTCTGCTTGCCGCTAAATATCAATTCAGGTTATAATTGTCCGCAAAGATAATTCACGAAGCCCAACTTAAAAATTTTTACCTGATAAAATAACTTTTTTTTAATTATGTACTGAAAAAATGAAAACATAATAAACTATTTAGTATATTAATATTTACCATACACCTTATTATCACATGATTAAAATAAATGTGTTATTAACAATTGTTAATAACTACAGTTCAAATAAGGTTTGTAGAAAAGTGCAAAAAAAGTTGCAAAACGGGTATTTGATGTTGTATATTTGATGCATCAGGTCAGCCATAAAGGGTCACCCAAAAATGGTGGAGGAGACCAATAGTTCTTAATTGAACTGGAGGCCAAATCGAACGGATCGCAAGATCTGCATCACGGACGGGTCGGAGTTCAGGATCACAAGGAGCAATCCGATGTTATCCGAGCCGCCAAAAAGTGCTGAGTGTTCTTATCCATGTTGAAGCAAGAGAGTCGAAGATTGGATGGTTCGTAAGTCCCGGAAGGTTTTCGAAGGAAATCGTCCCCCGCAAGAGGGAGTCCGCAAGGGTTAGATAGTACTCCGGGTATATTTGTTGATTGAAAGATTGATTTATTTCCCGACTCGAAGCAACCCCTCCAAAGGGCAGCCGCAAGGTCGCAAAGAGGAGATCTCCCCAACACAAAACCGCAAGGCCAGTGGAAAGGAAGGCTGAAGAGATCGCCGTTAAAAGCGAAATCTGAAGTCAGGGAGCCGGAGAAACGCAACCCAAACGCAAGTTTCGGGCGTGCATCCAACGGCCGGCAGGAAAAAGGCACAACGTTCTTTAGGTAGTTGAAGCCAAGGGCGAAACACGGAGAGAGGCGCAAGTCTCCCGAAGTTTTCGAAGGAAACCAAAGTCCCAGGACGGCGGAAGTACCCGGAAAGCCGCTTCATCGCAAGATGGAAGGGCCGGAAGGACCGGAAGCAACTCCCTCAGTGAAGGGATCCGCAAGGATTTCGAATGGAGAGCCGGAAATTACAACTGTAACAGGTTGTAACGGATGGTATGGGTCGGAAAGCAGAAAACAAAGCGCAAGCACCGTCGAAGCAGGAAGGCCAACCGCAATAACCGTAGCCTGGCACCATGGCAAGTTCGCTTGTCAGGTAGGATGGGGACAAATTCAAAAGATTTGTTCCCATTTGTGTTTTTAGCCGTCTATGATATCACCTGCCCATAATTTATTGAGAAATATTCTCCATGGCAATACCATAACATCATCTATTTGACGAGGATATGGATCATTACTTACAATGATCAATTTTTTAACTGAATATTCTTCCGCAAAACTTCTTAATCCTTTTATATGGCGATGATTGACCATATCCGTCGATTTTACCTCTACGGCGACTTCATGATCACCCAATATAAAATCAACTTCAATTTGTGAAGCAGTTCGCCAATAGCTGATTGGGTAGTTTAAGTCCGAGTATTTGCTGTGGGCATATAATTCCAGATAGATAAAGTGTTCAAATGCTTTTCCAAACGACTCACTTCCCATCTCAATCCTTCCTCTTTTCATCAAATAATTGGCAATGCCAATGTCAAAAAAATAAAATTTGGGAGCATGGATTACCCTACGTTTGGGCTTTTTTTGAAAGGATAGTAAGAACCGTCCTGTAAGAGTATCCTCCAATATCTGAAAATACTCTTTTACTGTTGGTCCACTCACGCCACAATCTGTCGCAATATTCGTGTAATTCACCATTTCGCCGTTAGAAAAAGCGGCCATCTCGAGAAATCTCGAGAAAGAAGCAATATTTCTGATCTTGGCCTCTGCCATAATCTCATCCCGTAAATAGCTACCTATATATGCTGAGAGAAGTTTTCCTGCGTTTGAAGACAAATAATGCCGGGGTAACAATCCGTTATTTAATGCCCTGATCAAATCAAAATCGGGAATTTCAGGATAAATCAGTGGATATAATTCATATCTAAGTGCCCTTCCACCCAACAGATTACCTCCTGTTCTCAAAATATTGCGCGGACTGGATCCACTGAGAATAAAGCGGATATTTTTATTGACGATCATCCAATGAATTTCATTCAACAATGCAGGAATTCGTTGAATCCCATCAACAATTACTACTTCAGAGATATCAACGACCTGAAGTATTTCCCTTAACAACCCGGGATTGCGTTGAAACCTGTCATATTCGTTTGATAACAACAGATCAAAATAAGGTGATCCAGGGAACATGGTTTTAAGTAAGGTACTCTTACCTGTTTGTCTGGCTCCCCACAAAAATGCGCTTTCATTCCCAATTCCTTCAAAAATTTGCTTTCTAAAATACATGATATTATAAAGTATTTGTTTTAATTATCATGATATACTAAAGTCAAAAGTAAATATATTTTGTTAATAAATTGTTTTACAGTAAAATAAATTTTTGTGCTCATTCTTCATTTATTCTTGTGTTGTGCAAAATTTCCGCTCAATTGACTGGGTGACTCATAGTGACCCCGTCAGTTGATACGTCAGTTGATAAATGTTTGCGGATTTTGAATCAGACTTAATTAATCTTCGTGTATATTTGAAATTCGAAAAACAAATCAAAATTAAAATATGAATATCAAATTATTGATTAAGCAGCAAATTGAAAAACTCCAAAATCTTTTGGATAAAACGGAATGCGCCATTGGTGAAATTATATTCAATAATAACGGTTGTCAGGTCTTGTCGCAATCGGCTGTCAGGTTTGAACTGATTGTTGATACCCAAAGCGAAGAGGGACAAGTGGAATATGTGCTGCATATATTTGATGAAGATATTATCCCGGCCAAAAATGGTGACCGCTCGGGTTGGGACCGCTATGCTTACGCCTGTTTGCTCCAGGTTGAAAATGAACTGCACCTTCTTGACCCCAAAGAACCGATTGAACATAAAAAATATTCCCGTGAAGGGATGATCAAACGGGTCATGCTTGAGCGCCTTCAAAAAGCCGAAAAAGCAAACTACCGGATCAAATGGGCTTCAAATATCCATGGAGACCATATTCTCACCAATGAAAACGGGATAAAATACAAAATTTTTCTCCGCGATTTCGAAAATGAAACAGGATACAGCGACAGCATGGATTCGCGGTTGAACAAACTCGGTACGACCAAACATATCATGTACGCTTTCAAAAAGTTGAAAGAAGACAAGGCCTTATTTGACAGATTAAGTAAAACCCATCCTTTTATCGAAATATTTTGTGATCCGCTAAACGAGTACAAAATCACGTGGCACTATCCATCGAAAATAGCTGTAGATGAGCAACTTTTACTATCAAGGTATTTTAAAAATTCATCATTTATTGAAGATTCCGAACTTAAAGGTTTTTTGGGTTTTATTGAAGAGTCGGTTGAATATCCGCGAATACGGATCCGGCCGGAAGTGCAGGGAAAAATAGAGGCAGCTTTCGAAGAAGAGATGCTTGAAAACTTAAAATCAGGTTATCAGCCTGATTATAGTTCTATCAATGGAGAGCTGTACCCATATCAAAAAGAGGGGATCGACTTCGCCCTTTTCCGCAAAGCAGCCATCATCGCCGATGAGATGGGGTTGGGAAAAACTATCCAGGCCATTGGAACTGCCGTTATGAAAAAAGGGATCTTCGATTTTAGAAAGACTTTGGTGGTTTGTCCTGCCTCGCTCAAAGAGCAGTGGAAAAAAGAGATTGAAAAGTTCTCCGATGAAAAGGCATTGATTATCGAGGGATTTCCTGATGAACGGGAAAAACAATACTCGGATAAAGATCATTTCTTTTATATTGTCAATTACGAAACGATTCTCCGTGACCAATTGGCGCTCAACAAAGCTGGATTCGATTTTCTGATCCTCGATGAAGCGCAGCGGATCAAAAATTTCGAAACCAAAACGGCCTCCTCTATCCGCAGGTTGCAATTTAAGCATGTACTCATAATTACTGGTACCCCGATTGAAAACCGGCTGATCGATATATTCTCGATCGTAAGTGCAATTAATCCTTATTTCTTCGGCCCACTTTGGGAGTTCTCCTACCAACACTGCCTGTTCGATCCCGAAAAGCACAACAAAATCAACGGTTATTATAACCTTCAAAAGCTGAACAAACGGCTCGAACCGATACTGATCCGTCGCGAAAAACGCAAAGTACTCGATCAGTTACCGAATGTTCAGCAAATAAATGTCCCGGTCAACCTCTCCCCATTACAGGCTGATTATCACGCTTCTTATGCCAAAGGTATTGCAGCTATAATCCGTAAGATATTCCTGACCCGGTACGACCTGCAAAAATTGCAGCTCCTTCTCGCCAGCATGCGGATGGTATGCGATTCGACTTATCTAATTGACGAAGAGACCAATGAGTCACCAAAGCTGGAAGAGCTGAAGTACATACTGCTCGAAAAACTGGATGTGATCAACTCCGACACTAAAATCATAATTTTCTCGGAGTGGGTGAAGGTTCACAAGTTGATTGGCCATATTTTGCGCGAAAATAACATCGGTTTTACAGAGCTCAACGGCTCTGTACCGGTAAAACTTCGTGGGGAGCTTATCAGGAAGTTCGAGACCAATCCGCATTGCAAGATTTTTTTATCGACCGAAGCAGGCGGTTCCGGCCTAAACCTTCAGGTTGCCAACACATTGATCAATTTTGAACTCCCCTGGAACCCTGCAAAGAAGAACCAGCGGATTGGACGCATTGATCGTCTGGGACAAAAAAGCAACAAACTGACTATTTTCAATTTCATCACGCGTAACTCGATCGAACAGCAGATCGCATCGGGGCTTTTGGTAAAGCAAAACCTGTTCGATGGTGTCCTGGACGGAGGAAGCAAAACCAATTCTGTAGATTTCTCAACGAAGGGACGTTCACAGTTCATCCAGCAATTGGAAGAGTTTATTGCTGAAACCGAAAATGCGGAAATAGTAGAACCATCCTTAAGCTTTGAAGGTGAAGTAATGGCATCTGCAGAAAATCTGCCTGAACCTGATACAATTGACCTCCTTGAAGAAATTGAAGAAGCTCAACCTCTTAGTGAACCGTCAGTCCCCGAAAAGACAGAAGCGCTGAAACACCAGGAAGAGAAAGCGCAGGAGATTGAGCAGGTGATGAACAATGGAATGCAATTCCTTGCCGGGCTTTTCAAAATGTCGACAGGGAAAGATCTTGGCCTTGAAAACCAAACGATAGAAGTTAACAAGGAGACCGGCGAGGTGGTAATGAGGTTCAAGCTTCCGACATTCTAAGCTATCTAGGAGAGATTTTATAAATTGGGTCAGGGTTTTAAAATGACCTACTTTTGAACGTTTATTATGTATTTATAACTGGACAGACAAATATTTTTGAACATGGGATTTGTACCAATATCGATTGACAAGTATGTAACAATGCATTTGAAGAATAATCCATCTGAGAAAGAAGTGGATGTAAGAAAATACTTGAAATCTGCATTAAATGCTTATAACAATGGAACCAAGTGTTCTTGTGGAAATGACATCTGGGTTATTGGATCCGCGTTTGTCGGAAATAGTTGCTTCACTTGCATTACAGGTGAAAGCTATCCGACAAATGATTACGAAATTGATTCCGCAATAAAGAAAAGGGAAAACAAAAAAGGCCGCAGACACATAGACGACATTGACCCAACCAAAATCGACGGCTTTTTCGATGACGATGAATTTAAGTGTTTCGCTTTCAGCAAAAAGTGAATAAGTGGCTAAAACACGACGGCACAACAGCAAAATGACCGGTAATTAATATTTGACAATGAGGGCATTAAAGCATTTGCCCTTCAGTTGAAGAAGATTCGAAAACGGGAGGGTTATACACAGAGTCAACTTGCCATCGAGTCCGGGATAATCTTGAGCCAAATTGCCAGGATTGAAACTGCAAGAACCAACCCAACACTAAGTACTGTTTTTACATTGGCAAGAACCCTGAATGTACCCTTAACGGATCTGTTTAGTTTCGAATTAGCCCCCAAAGACAAATAAACTGATTGCTATTTATCTAATTGATAAATTATTCCAATTGATCATCTCTATGCATTTATTTTCAAAATTCAGCATCGAAAGATTTGCAATATGATATTAATATCAATATCTTTGTTCAGTTTAAGCCTATCAAATGAAGTGGTCGGAACTAAAGAAAAAAGCAATCGAAAAGGGTTGGTATTTAGCCAGAAATGGAAAAGAGCATGACATTTATGCTCACCCGAATCGAAAGGATGTTCTTGTTATTGAGAGACATGAATCGACAGAAGTGAGAAAAGGCCTTTACTTTAAATTAAAAAAACAGATTGGATTTTAAGTACAAAAAACATGAAAACAACAGCGCTGATTGAAAGAGGGGATGATGGTATGTTCGGAATCTTTACCCCAGATTTGGATAGTACCATTGTTGGCGAAGGAAAAACTGTAGCTGAAGCAAAAGAAGATTTTGTAAATTCTGTCAATGAGGTGTCAGCCTATTTTGACGGAATTGATAATCAATCATTAAAAGACGTTGATTTTGAGTACAAATTTGATGTGGCGTCTTTTTTACAATACTATTCCAACATTCTATCCCTGGCTGGACTCGAACGTTTAACAGGTATCAACCAGGGGCAACTGAGCCACTATGTAACTGGAAGACGAAAACCAAGTCCTAAAACAGTGGGGAAAATTGAAAAATCGTTACATAGTTTTGCTAATGAAATTGGCCAGATTCAGTTTGTTTGATCTTATTTTTGTCTCATTCAAATGATTATCTTTACATAGAATCATCTGAATCAACTACTTGTATCCTTAACTACTATTTTGCTCATCATGAATTATCGTTGGTCGGTTGCCCCGAAACTACTGCTTTTACTGCTTTGTATATTTCTGAATCGTACGCCAATCGCAGCCCAGGGCCGTTTTTTACGCGGCGAAGTTTGGCAGGATTATACCCTGAAAGATAAAAAAGCCGACTTCTTCGTATCTACCAAAGGGAACGATAGCTGGTCGGGAACATTGGACGTACCAAACCAGGCCGGAACAGATGGTCCCTTTGCAACGGTGCAGCGGGCCCAAAAAGCTGTCAGGGCACTAAAAATTGCGACGTTCCTTCCTAAAAAACCTGCCCTCGACAAACGGTATATCGGCTCCCCGCATCCCTTTGGCACAGGGAAAGATATCCTCATTCTCATCCGTGAAGGAGTCTATTCACTGGATAGCACACTGCATTTCAATGCTTTGGATGGCGGAGAGCGGATAGAGACGGAACTCCCAACAGGGGCGTTCGAATACCACCAGCTCAAGGATTACTTCGTCACCTATGCCTCCTACCCTGGCGAACATGCTGTTCTTTCGGGTGGTGAAAGAATCACAGGATGGAAGAAATCCTCTGGCGCGAAATGGCAGGTGCAGCTTGAAAATCAGGAGGTAAAAGAGCTCTTTGCCAATGGCCGGCGACAGATGCTGGCGAGAACGCCCAACCAGGGATATTTCTATACCGATGGTCAACCAACCGATCCCGGGTCGTTCAGTTTTCGACCTGGTGATCTCAAAGCCTGGAAAAATCTCACTTCCAACCGCATTACCATGACAGTCCGGTGGGGTGCTGTCCACACATCGCTGACCAAAATTGATGAGAAAAAACACAAAGCTTACCTCAAAGACCCCGATGAGGGACTCCTTAATGTGCCCCCCAAATATTACGTTGAAAATCTGGAAGCCTTGCTCGACACAACCGGAGAATGGTTTTTTGATCAAAAAACCAAGGTTCTGACCTATATTGCTGATAAGGAAATCGATAATCCAAACAATGCAATAGTGCTCTCTCCCGGAACGGCAGGGCTAGTCCGTGCCGAAGGAACCAGGGAGAAACCGCTGCGCAATCTCCGGCTTTTCAACCTCACCTTTTCAACAACAGCACCGGGAGACCGCAGTACCCTGGATTTTTCGTATGCCAAAAATTGTGAGGTGATCGGTAACACCATCGAAAATGTAAGCCAGTCGGCCATCTATTTTGGTTTGGGAAGTTACCACAACCTGATCGATCAAAATATCATCCAAAACATAACCGGATCAGGAATCGCCGTTTACGGATCCCCAATCCCTGAACAGTGGAGCGATCTTGTCAGCGACAACAGCATCACCCGCAATGAAATAGCCAATCTCCGGCCCGCGATGGTTGGCATCCGCACCGCCAATGCCATGAGAACAACCATCGCGCACAATTATGTCACCAATACCGGAAGTTACGGCATCACGGTAGGTTCGTGGCCAAATGTGGAGGAGAGCAGCGATGGCAGTCACCTGGTAGAATACAACCACCTGTCGTTTACCAACATGGCACGGGACGACGAAGGAGCCATTGCCGTTTATGGACTAAGTCCCGGTTCTGTGGTGCGTGATAACCTGATCCACGATGTCAAACCAGCCACAACCAACGAAAACGTGGGTCTCTTTCTTCAGAACATGGCTTCCGGCTGGTCGCTCACCAACAACATCCTCTACGGACTAAAGCAGGCCGAAATGAAACTCTGCGCCGCTTACCTGGAAAACAATGTCTACCGGGATAACCATATGATTGAACGTCCTCAAATTGAGCCTGAAAAAATCATCAATGGTCAACCCAGTTACAGTTACAGTGAATTTCAGGCGCTTTCACCGGAAGGTGCAAAAACCGGTGCAACATTGGCGTTCAAGGCAGTTGTCTCCAACAGTGGTTCGACTGGAAATGGTCAGGTTCCACTTTACGTTGATGGGAAAATTGCAGAGAGTCAGCTATTTCCAGTTATTGCAAAAAATAGTCGGACCATCGAATTCAGGCACCAGTTCTTTACTCCCGGCAAACACCTGGTATCCATTGGAACAACACCTGACCGACCCTTTGAAATTGAGGGCGATCCAATTCAGGTTTTGTACAGCAATTTGGGCACAGAGGCGGAAGTGCTCCCTTTGGGTGATTCTGCGAGGGTGTTTGTGACCGTGAAAAATGTCCGGGCTGAACAAAGGGACCAGGAACTTTTTCTTTCTGTCAACCAAAAAGTTGTGGCATCCAAAGTTATTACATTACAGGCAGAAGAATCCAAAATAGTCCGTTTCAGCTTCCTGCCCGGAGCCGGCAATCAATCGGTCACCATTGGCAACCAAACACCCCTCTCGCTCCATGTTTTTCCTATCCGGAAGGTTAACTTCACACAATCACAATTGCAGACATTCTGTTCGGCGACTGCAAAGCCCTGTGAATATGATTACAATGTTGGGGAGAATAGCTACCGGATTACCGCCCGTGGAACAGATTTTCTGCATGCAGAGGACTCATATGGCACCATCTTCCTGCCGAAATCCGTTACCGGAAATTTTGTTGCAACCGTTAAAGTCGTTGAATTGGGAAAAGAGGTGAGCGACTGGTTCAGGTTCGGCATCTTCGTAAGAAACAACCTTGCTAAAGCCGGCACTGAGAAAGGAAGTCCCGGATCATTTCTAATATTCTCCACCCCCAAGCGCCATGGTGCGCAATGGGATGAGTTTGGCGATGGCTCCATGCACAACTCAAGAAGCTTCAACTATACCACCGATCATCCATTCCCGCTTTGGCTCAGGATGGTCAGGCATGGGGACCGGCTTTCAGGGTACTACAGTTTCGATGGTAAAAACTGGATTTTAAGCAGGGAATCCGGAAACATCGCCGGGATCGGGCATACGCTGGATATCGGCCTTGCCGCAGGTTCCAACGACCAGAAGCCGTCGATGGTGAGGTTTGAGGATTTTGAGGTTTGGGTGGAGGAGTAAAGAATTGCAAATTAAAAATTAAAAATTAAAAATTGAATGCGCTCTTAATCTGTAATTTGTAATCTTTAATTTGTAATTTCTATTCATACAAATCCCCCAAATCCGCCTCTGCCAATTCAACCAAAAAATCTGAAATCTTTTCGGTCAGAAACTGAAATAATATCTCCCCCTTTTCTGCTGTCGCTTTCGCGGGATTGCCAATGCCCGTATCTGCTGTCACCTTGCTCCACTCCCGCTCGGCCCAGATCCAGCCCTGATTTAGCGCTGTAATTCTGAATTTTTTTGCCTTGCCTGTACCCGCCTCTTCAAGCGGTAATACCAGTTCAGGATGCAGATGCATCATCAGGCTGGTTTCCACTTCACCGGCATGCTCTCCAAGATCTTCAAAAAAATGTTCGAAACCGGGCATTTTAAACCAGTTGCATTGGGTCAGCAACATATCCGGAAAGAGGAGATTCAATTCGCGGATATGTTGTTTGAAGTCGTTCCCTCCATGAGTATTCAAGATCACGAACTTCTTTATATTCTGACGATTAAGCACAGTAAGAAGATCTTTCAGGATCAGGAACTGAGTTCCTGGATTCAGGTTCATGTCGAGCAGGATATCGTGTTGCCCTGTGTTCACCCCATAAGGAATCGTGGGAAGAACCACCACTTTTGCCCCCTTATCACAAGCGACCCTGGCACATGATCCTGCAAGCCGGGAAGCAATATAATTGTCGGTTCCATAAGGCATGTGGTAATTGTGTGCTTCAGTAGCACCCCAAGGCAAAATAGCCACTTCAGGGCGTTGATGTTTCTGCGCTTTCCAGTTGGTCTCTTCGAGTATAAATGATCGCATATTGGTTCTGTTTATCTTACAAAGTAAATCAATTTGAACCAAAAGATTAATGATGAAATCGGAGATGTTTCAAATTTTTGGCTATTTTCGTCACCCGGAAGAGTTTAGCACTCTACTCTGTTTTTTTTCTCGCAAAGCGATGCGAAGGCTGTAACAATTTCTCAATTAACTACCGTGAAAATTCCAATTTATCAGGTCGATGCATTTTCTGAAACTGCTTTTTCAGGAAATCCTGCGGCCGTTTGTCCACTGGACAGTTGGCTGGATGATACGATTTTGCAAAACATTGCAGCTGAAAACAACCTCTCTGAGACAGCCTTCCTGGTAAGTAAAAACAGTTCGATAGAGATCAGATGGTTTACACCTGTTACCGAGGTTGAACTGTGCGGTCATGCCACACTCGCTTCTGCCCATGTGCTCTTTCACCACCTTGACTTTCCCAATGAGACCATAATTTTTCACTCCAGACACAGCGGACAACTGACCGTCACAAAAAGAGATTCCCTGCTTGAACTCAATTTCCCCGTTGATCATCTGGGACCCTCCTTGCCTCCTGAAGGACTGATCGCTGCCATCGGAAAGAAGCCGCTGGAGATATGGAAAGGGAAAAAAGATTACCTGCTCTTTTACGGTTCGCAGGAAGATGTTGAGGAGCTGAAACCCGATTTTACCGCACTAAAAAAGGTGCATGCCCGGGGAATTATAACCACTGCGGGCGGTTATGAGTGTGATTTCGTTTCCAGATTTTTCGCTCCGTCAGTCGGCGTGAATGAAGATCCTGTAACGGGTTCTGCCCATACCTCCCTCACACCGTTCTGGGCACACAGGCTCAACCAGCTCTCCTTCGAGGCCGTTCAACTTTCAAAAAGGGGCGGTTTCCTGAAATGTCAGCTGTCAGGTGATCGGGTCCTAATTTCAGGTCAAGCCAAAACTTATCTGATCGGGGATATTTTTATTGATTAGATGATTCGATGATGTGGTAATTCGATGATTAACAAAAGCATCAATCTGATAATGGCAAAAAACATTTCAAACATTTCAAACATTTCAAACATTTCAAACATTTCAAACATTTCAAACATTATTAACCAACTCAACTAAACAAATGAAAACACTATTCCAAAACTGGAAAATCCTGCTGATTCTTCTCCTTTTCAGCAACATCGCGGCAGCGCAGGTCGTTCTGCCACCTTTCTTTAACTGCAACATGGTTTTGCAGCAAGGCATTCCAATTCCAGTCTGGGGATGGGCTTCTCCGGGCGAGAAGGTCAGCGTAACCTTCAACAACAAAACCGTGACCACCAAAACCGGGAAAGACGGGAAGTGGAGGGTCAGCTTGCAGGCCATGAATTATGGCGGACCCTATAACATGGTGGTGAAAGGGAAAAATCTTCGTACCATCGAAAACATCCTGATTGGGGAGGTTTGGGTATGTTCGGGCCAATCAAACATGGAATTCAGCCTCTCTTCCGCCTTCAATGCACAGGCAGAGATTGCAGCATCCGATTATCCGGAGATTCGCCTTTTCACAGTAAAAAAACGAATAGCACAAAATCCGGAAGAAAATCTGGAGGAGGGCGAATGGTGGCAGTGTTCACCAGTCTCCACACCACGCTTTTCGGCAGTGGCCTATTTCTTCGGACGGGACCTTTACCTGAAACTGAAAGTTCCGATCGGTCTGATCAACACCTCCTGGGGTGGTACTGTAGCCGAAACCTGGATCAGCCCGGAAACTATCTCCGGTGATCCTGATTTTGCCCCAGTGCTGGAAAATATGAAGAAGGTTGACCTGAAAGAATATAGTAAAAGCATGGAGAAAGAGCTCCGTGACCGGTTCAGTGAATATGCCACCTCCGATCAGGGAACCAAAGATAACCAACCCATTTGGGCTGCTCCCGACATGGACGATCATAGTTGGAAAACTATGCCCCTTCCGGGATTCATCGAAAATAACGGACTTCAGGGTGTTGATGGAATTATCTGGTTTAGAAAAAATGTAGCCATTGATGCCGCCCTTGCAGGGAAAAGTGTAACCCTGGAACTGGCCAAGATCAATGATTCGGACGTCACTTACGTGAATGGCATCAAAGTTGGCGCCACGGAACTGAGAGCTGAAGCCCGACGCAGCTATACCATCCCTGCAGGAGTATTGAAAACCGGGATCAACAACATCACCGTAAGGGTAGAAGACATAGGCGGCAATGGAGGTATTTACGGTAATGCCAATGATATGAGTATTCATTCCAATGCGGTGAGTATTCCTTTGGCAGGTGACTGGAAATACAAGATCGGGGTTCTCAAAATAAACAGTACTCTTGGGCCTAACTCCTTTCCAACGCTGTTGTACAACGGCATGATCAATCCGCTCGTACCTTATGGGATCAAAGGGGCCATCTGGTACCAGGGCGAAAGCAATGCAGGAAGGTCATTTCAGTACCGTCACCTCTTTCCAGAATTGATCAAAGACTGGAGAAAGCAATGGAACCAGGGCGATTTCCCCTTCCTGTTCGTTCAGCTGGCCAATTTTATGCCTGCAGACTCGCTTCCTTCTGAGAGCACCTGGGCAGAATTGCGTGAAGCCCAATCCATGACCCTTTCCCTGCCAAAGACAGGAATGGCTTCGGCCATTGATATCGGCGACGCGCTTGATATTCACCCCAAAGACAAACAGACTGTTGGGAAAAGACTGGCACTCTCCGCGCTAAAAGTAGCTTACAATCAAAATGTTGAGAATTTAGGCCCGGTATACAAGGATATAAAAATCACGGGGAACAAGGCCGAGATTACCTTTAGTCATGTTGCCGCCGGATTGATGGCAAAAGACAAATATGGCTATGTAAAAGGCTTTACTGTGGCCGGTGCCGATCACAAATTCGTTTGGGCAAAAGCAACAATCACCGGAACAAACACTGTAGTAGTGAGTTCTCCTGATGTTGCAGAACCTGTTGCTGTTCGTTACGGCTGGGCAAACAATCCGGATGATGCTAACTTGTACAACAGCGAAGGACTTCCTACAGATCCGTTTAGGACAGATAAGTGGAAGGGAATCACGGAATAAAAATGAAGGGGAGATTGGACGACTAGGACGAAGGGGACGACTTGGACGAAGGGGACGACTTGGACGATCCTTCGCTCAAAATACTTTTCGAATTAAAAATTTTCAATAATAGTCAGCATTTTCGAACCAGGTACTCGTCCCCTTCGTCCTAGTCATCCTAGTCATCCTAGTCGTCCCCTCAACTCTCAAAACTGCGCAGCAGTTTTATCTCTTCCGCCCATAGAGTTTCGTCCGGCGTTTCGAGGATGATGGGGATTTGGTTGAAACGATCATCCTTCATCAACAATTTGAACATTTCGATACCGATCAAACCCTTGCCCACACTGTCGTGCCTATCGACACGGGAGCCTAGCTCCTTTTTGGAGTCGTTCAGGTGAATACCCCGGAGGTAGTTGAATCCGATCACTTCGCCATATTTGTTCCATGTATGATTGTAGGCATCTTCTGCCCGTAAATCGTAACCTGCCGTGAAGGTATGGCAGGTGTCAATGCAGACACCAACCCTCGATTTGTCCTCAACCTGCGAGATGATTTCAGCAATCTGTTCGAAGATATATCCGAGGTTAGAGCCCTGACCGGCAGTATTCTCGATGACCGCCGTCACACCTTGCGTTTTATCAAGAACGATGTTGATTGATTCTGCGATCGTTGACAAACATTTGGAAACCTCCACCTTTTGCAGGTGACTGCCGGGATGAAAATTCAGCAATTTCAACCCCAGCTGTTCACAACGCTGCATCTCATCCAGAAAAGCTTCCCTGGATTTAGCAAGGGGCTCCGCTTCGGGATGGCCAAGGTTTATCAGGTAGCTGTCGTGCGGAAGAATCATCTCCTGAAGGAAGCCCAGTTTTTCGCAGTTTGCTTTAAACGTTGAGATACTCTTGGATGTCAGGGGAGGAGAACTCCACTGTCGCTGGTTTTTGGTAAAGAGTGCGAAAGCATTCGCCCCAATCCCTTTGGCATTGACCGGAGCATTCTCGACTCCCCCGCCTGCACTTACATGTGCCCCTATATACTTCATGGTAATCAAATTTGAAAATTGGAAAATGTGAAAATGTGAAAATTATAAGAACATTAATAATTACCTCTTATACGTTGTTGCCTTTGAAGAGTTGAAGATAATTGAAAAAAATATCTGATATTCGTATTGAATTAATTAAGTAACCATTCTAACTACGAGACTTTGCGAGCAATTTTTTCACGCAGAGGCCGCAAAGTTTTCGCAGGGAACGCAAAGAAAACAGGAACCGGATTTGTATATTTGTCTTCTTCTCGATTATCATTAAAATTTTCAATACCATGTCTGATTTCAATTACCAGAAACCCTTTCCCGTAAAATCGGATGACACCAAATACCGTCTGCTCACCAAAGATTTTGTCGGCACCATCGAAGCCGATGGCAGGAAGATCCTGAAAATTGCCCCGGAAGGACTGGAACTCCTTGCACGGGAGGCATTTGCCGACGTTTCCTTTTACCTGAGGGCATCCCACCTCGAAAAACTATCGCACATCTTACAAGATCCTGAAGCAAGCGACAACGATATTTTCGTGGCGCACACCATGCTGCTAAACCAGGTTGTCTCAGCAGAAGGCGAGCTACCGACCTGTCAGGACACCGGAACCGCCATCGTCATAGGCAAAAAAGGCGAAAATGTCTGGACTGGACAGGATGATGCGAAATCCCTCTCCAAAGGAATCTATGAAACCTACCGGGATCGCAACTTAAGATATTCCCAGGTGGTTCCGCTGACCATGTTCGACGAAAAAAATACCGGCAACAACCTGCCAGCCCAAATTGATCTGTATGCCTCAGAAGGCAATGCCTACGAATTTTTGTTCATCACCAAAGGAGGAGGCTCTGCCAACAAAACCTTCCTTTACCAAATGACCAAATCGTTGCTGAACGAGGCAACCCTGACCAATTTCATCAAGGAAAAAATCAAAGATCTTGGCACTTCAGCCTGTCCTCCTTACCATTTGGCAGTCGTCATCGGGGGCACTTCGGCAGAGGCAACCCTGGCAACGGTTAAAAAGGCCTCAGCCGGATATTTCGATCACCTGCCGACTTCCGGGAACGAAGGTGGCCAGGCATTCCGGGATCTTGAATGGGAAGAGAAAATCACAACCATCTGCCAGAAGAGCGAAATCGGGGCACAATTTGGCGGCAAATATTTCGTCCACGATGTGCGCGTAATCCGTTTACCCCGCCATGCAGCCTCTTGTCCGGTTGGGATAGGTGTTAGCTGCAGTGCAGACCGCAACATAAAGGCAAAAATCACGGAAGATGGCATCTTCCTGGAGCAATTGGAGATGCACCCTGAGCGTTTCCTCCCCAAAACGGCTCCATATCTGCAGCCATCCGTCGAAATCGATCTGGACCGTCCGATGGAGGAGGTGCGTAAAGAGCTATCCAAATATCCTGTCAAAACCCGCCTGAGCCTTAGGGGAACACTCATTGTGGCGAGGGATATTGCCCATGCCCGTATCAAAGAGATGATCGACAATGGAGAGGAGATGCCCGAATACTTCAGGAAATATCCGGTTTACTACGCGGGTCCTGCCAAGACGCCGAAAGGGATGGCATCCGGCAGTTTCGGCCCCACTACAGCAGGCCGGATGGACAGTTACGTTGAGTTGTTCCAGTCGCTGGGCGGTTCCCTGATCATGCTGGCCAAAGGAAACAGGTCCAACCAGGTAACTGCTGCCTGTAAAAAATTTGGCGGCTTTTATCTTGGTTCGATTGGCGGACCGGCAGCAATTCTGGCCAAAAACAGCATCAAATCGGTTGAAGTGATCGATTTCCCTGAACTCGGCATGGAGGCGATCCGTAAAATCACGGTAGTCGATTTTCCGGCTTTTATTATTGTCGATGACAAAGGGAATGACTTCTTTGCTGCATTAAAATAGCGTTCAAAAGACAATACTTTACAGGAAGGCAAAAAAATAGACTTTTTTAGCCTTCCTGTTTTGGAGTATTAAAAAAAGGGCTATCTTTGCAACACTTTTAAAGAAAAAAGGGAGCTTAGCTCAGCTGGTTCAGAGCATCTGCCTTACAAGCAGAGGGTCGCTGGTTCGAATCCAGCAGTTCCCACACTGTTACCCAGAGAGTTAGATTAATTTCTAACTCTCTTTTTTTATCTGGGTGCAACATATGTGCAACAAAATTCAAATATTGGTTTAAAGTTGGTCATCTAAAAATCAATTAGCCACAAAATTTTGTAGCTGCTTTTCTTTTCCATTTAGGACGTAATAGTCAGTGAGGTCGATTTTACTAATAGGCATTCGCTGCTGATTCTTACCATCATCAGAACCGAAGATTCAAAATCTATATTTGGCCAGGTTCAGAGAAAGGAAAAGTCACTTGGATTGCCATCTGCTGACAAGAAGCTCCAGTAAAGAGATCTAATAGTTCTCTTTGGCAAGTTAAAAGATATTGAGAAGCTTTTGCATGCTCCGGGAGAGTAACAATATAACCGCTTGAAAGTTAGAGCTTATTCGGCAAGACCTTCCAACAATTCCAATAATACAGAAATGTCGGTTACATTATATTTGGCGAAAGAAGGGTTTAAACCTACCCGAATAGAACAGGCGGAACCGGGTAAAGCCTTAAAAAGAAATTCATCAGTTTTATCATCCCCGGCAGCGAGGATAAAACCGAACTTTTGATTTGCCAACAAAGCATTAGCCGCTTGTCCTTTATCGTATTTACCGCTTTTTACCTCTAACACTTTATGCCCTTCAAGTATTTCAAAATCTGTTTTATGATGGATTATTTCAGATAGATCGTCCCGCAATTCATGTAGACGCAATTGTGCAAAATCTGAATCAGCATTCCGGTAATGCCAGGCAATACTGCCTGTTTTTTCTTCGATAAAAGTACCGTTGCAACGACTTACATATTCGTTCATAATTGGTAAAACAGCTTCTTTCCATTGTTCACCGGTGTTTATTGCAGCTTCCCAATCACCGACTCCTTTTCTAATATAGTAGCCATGTTCGGCTACCAAACTGACATTAATACCTGCAAATTGCATTTCAAGAAATTTCTTATCCCTCCCGCTGATGATAATAACTTGGTTTTTATCATCATTTGATAATTTCTTAATGATCTCCACCGTGTTTTCATTAATTGTTGCCAGTTCGGGAAATTTTGCAAACGGCACAAGTGTACCGTCATAGTCGAGAAAAAGAATCCTCCGGTCGGCTTTTCGGTAATCAGTAACGATTTGTGATGAAATCGCCTTGTTGATAAACCTTACGCTCACTAATTTTTGCAATTTTTTTGTGTCAAATGTCTGGTTGAAAAAATCAAAAGCCCAGGTAAAAACGTTGTAGTTCGAAATCCGGTTTTGCATCCTTTCGAGGCGGGTATGTTTTTCCTCCGGCTTCATCTCAAGGGCATTAAAGATTGCGTCTGCCATTTCGATATTATCAGCAGGATTAATTATCAAAGCTTCGTTTAATTCCGCCGCTGCACCAGCCATCTCACTTAGGATTAAAACTCCTTTATTTTCAATCTGACAAGCCACATATTCTTTAGCAACAAGGTTCATCCCATCGCGCAATGGGGTAATTAGTCCAACATCACTCGAATCGTAAAGTGCAACGAGCTCATTAAACGACAATGATTTGTACTGATAGATTATTGGACGCCATGCTAACGTGCTATATTTCCCATTAATACGACCCACCATTGATTCAATTTCCTTTTTTAGCTTACCATATTTCTTAATTGTATCCCGGGATGGGACAACTACCATATTGAAAACAGCCTTTGAGTGCCACGAAGGATATTTTTCAAGAAATGTTTCATATCCTTTGAGCCTTAGCAATAAACCTTTTGAATAGTCGAGCCTGTCAACAGAAAAGATAAGTTTTTGCTTGGCCAGATGAATTTTAATCTTTAGCTTTTCAGCTAATACATGTTCTTTCAGACATGCATCATGAAATTTATCATAATCAATTCCAATGGGAAAGGCGTCTGCTTTGACCCGCTTATTCGGGGTATATATGATATTTTGATGGATCTCAAAACCTGTTGTTCGCTTTACACACTTGATAAAATGTTGTGTATAATCGTGGGTGTGAAATCCGATCAAATCGGCTCCCAATATTCCTTTAACGATAGACTCGCGCCACTGACGGGGCAATAGCCTGAAAATTTCAAATGATGGGAATGGAATATGAAGAAAGAAGCCAATGGTGGCATCAGGTATTTTTTCCCTGATCATTTCGGGCAGCAGCATTAACTGATAATCGTGAATCCAAATAAAATCACCCGGTTGGATAATCTTAATCAACTCATCGCAATATTTTGAATTAGCTTCTTGATAAGCCTTATAATAGTCGCTGTTAAACACGCTATACGATGGAAAATAATGAAATAATGGCCAAATCAGGTCATTACAAAAACCACCGTAAAACAGATCGTTTAATGTCGGCGTAATAGCAACCGGGAGGATATCAAAATTTTCATTTTCAAAGCGCTCAGGCGGTACATTATCGGATAAATTATCGTTAATGCCTGCCCAAACAATTTTACTGTTTTTTAGAACCTTGTTGTTGGTTTTAAAGTTTTCGGACAAAGCAAGAATAGCCGAAACAAGACCTCCTGAATTTTGAACGGCTTTGTAACCTTTTTTGGTCTTAGTTAATTTAAAAGGCAAACGATAAGCCGCAATTACCAACCTTTCAAAAGGAGTTTCATTGACCATTCCATTACTGTTTTGTATGTTGTTTTACTTATCTTACTTAGTAAAGGCAATGTTGGATTTGCTCAAATATAGCCAAAAATTTGGTGGCTTTAAACCAAACAAAAAGATAAAATTATGGATCAACCTTTTAGCAATTCAGTATATATTCAAAGGGCAACGTTACGGTTTAATAAATTTTGAAATATACTTCTCCTCCGAAAATAGTCTGGCCGTATTAATTAACGCTAAATGAGAATAGGCTTGCGGGAAATTTCCCAATAACCTTTTTGTGGCGAAATCAATATCTTCGCTAAGAAGTCCCACGTGGTTTGCGCAAGCCAATAGGTTGTCAAATATAATTTGGGCCTCTTCAGTACTTCCTATTTTATACAACGCCTGGATTAACCAAAAGGTGCATATCGTAAATGAAGAGGTTGGTTTGCCAAAATCATCGGCGTTGATGTACCGATACATTAATCCGTTATAAAAGAGAGCGTTTTTAACCGCAATCACGGTTTTTTTATATTTTATATCCCCGGCATCAATAAAACCATACTCGGCCATGAGCAGCAAGGAGGCATCAAGATCTGAATTGCAATAGGTTTGGGTGAAAGTTTGCAGCTCCTCCTTCCATCCGTTATTTAAGACATCCTCTTTAATATCATTTGCTATGCCTTGCCAAACTTCAGCATAGTACTTTTTATTCAGCAATTCTGCAATTTTCGTAGCCCTGTCCATCGCAACCCAACTCATTACTTTTGAGAAAACAAAGTGTCTCTCCCCGTTTCGTATTTCCCAGATTCCTTTATCCGGTTTTCCCCATTGAGAAGAAACGGTACGGGCAATATTTCGAACCGTTTCCCACATTTCTTCAATTTCGTCAAGTGTACCTGGGAAAAAAACGTAATATTGGAGGATAACATTCAACAGGTAGCCAAAAACATCATTTTGCCGTTGGGAATAGGCTGCATTTCCAATTCTAACCGGTTTCGATTTACTATAGCCCGAAAAGTGGGGCAAGTCTGCTTCGTTAAGGGCCCGTTCACCTCTGATCCCATACATGATCTGGAATGAATCGTGTTTTGATTGAAGAATTCTCTTAATGTAGCCTAAAAATCCTTGTGCTGATTTGTAGTGTCCCATTTTAAGCAACGTATCTACCGACATGGACGCATCACGTAACCAACAAAAACGATAGTCCCAATTACGTACTTCTCCGATTGATTCGGGTATGCTTGTTGTTAAAGCAGCTAAAATTGCACCAGAAGACTGAAACGTCATTAATTTAAGTACCAACACGCTTCTGATTATTTCCTCGGTATATTTTTGGTACTTCTTTGTGCGATTTGACAAGTTTAACCAATATACCTTTGTCCGTTGGTATTCAAGATAGACTCGGTTTATATCTATATCGATTAACTTTTGATTATAAGATAAAAGTAGAAATTGGGTGTCTTTGAGTTCAATTTCCTTTCCCTCCAAAATATCATTGAGGGTTAAACCGGAATATAAGTAGATGCAGTCATTAGGATTAACTTTCGAGTAAGTCCGTATATAGCTCTCCTGTATTACATGAGCCACTTCGTCCCTTGCATAGTTAAGTAACGGGTTATAGCGGACCTTAAATGTTGGCTTTCCAGATAGGGGCCTGATATAACGATAAATTTCAGCGGGGGCAAAATAGTCATTGTCGATTGTTTTGTAGCGGGGCATAAAATCAATTACCTCAAAAGAATCTTGTCCAGATCTAAATTGGGTACATAACACATTTGTCCTGTAAAAATACTTTTGATTGATTGTGTAGCTGTCGTCAACATCGATACTAAACGAACCACCTTTTTCATCATCGAGAATCTTAGCGAAAACTGATGGTGAATCGAAATCAGGCAGACAACACCAATCAATGCTTCCATTTTCTGATACAAGGGCAGCACTCCGACAATTGCCAATGACACCGTAATTAAGATTATTCATAATAATATCTTTTTATGCGCTGATAAATCTAAAAAACAATCCCCTTAATAAAAAGATGCAAAAGCAGATGAAAGCGGAGATGATGAGATGTTGAAGATTCATTAAATTGGTTATTGAAGTATAGAAGCCAAATATGAGGGAAAAAAATGAGCAGACACTCAGCAAGTTTTTTCATTCTTTTCATTAATAAATTTAGGAATAACATTCCCTTTTATCAAACCTACTTCCATTCTTTCGGTAAAATCAATTGAAGTTTTAAGGAATATTAAAACTATGGATGAATTATGCAAGGAACATCACTACCTTTTTCTTTCATTAAGATAATGGCGTAGATAGTCAGTTAAGTTTTACTCAAACATCAAATAGAACGTGGCTATACCGGAAAGATAACCAACAAGGGCCAATAAACTGATTTTCTTCAGATACCAGATAAAATCAATTTTCTCGATCCCCATAGCTGCAACACCGGCAGCTGATCCGATAATCAAAATACTACCACCGGTTCCGGCGCAATATGCGAGTAATTCCCAAAATGTTCCATCCTGGACGAAAAATGCTTCGTAACCAGTTGATCCGGGAAGTGTGATATCATACATCCCCATTGATCCTGCTACTAATGGCACATTGTCGACAATTGAGGATAAAAGTCCAATGGCAGAGTTTATAAGGTAAACATTCCCTAAGTGAGTGTTGAGCCAACCTGCCATTATATTTAAATGACCTGCCGATTGCAAACAAGCAACTGCCGATAAGATGCCAAGGAAAAATAATACCGTAGGAGTATCCACTTTCCGTAGAATATTAAAAACCTTGAGTTTATCGGTGACTTCAACGGGCTTAGATCTATGTATAATTTCAGTTAGTATCCAAAGTACACCCAAGCCAAACAACATGCCCATGTATGGAGGTAAATGAGTGATGGTTTTGAATACCGGGACAAAAAGCAAAGCCCCAACACCTGTTAAAAAAACAATTATCCGTTCTCTATCAGAGGTGATTGAGACTTCACGTTTCATTCTTACCGGACGTTTTACTATTCCTTCCAAATTGTAAGAGACAATAATTAAGGGAACCACAATGCTTATGAGGCTTGGTAAAAAAATTTTGGCGATTATTGACAATGCAGTAATCTGGCCTCCAATCCATAACATAATAGTTGTAACATCACCGATTGGCGACCAGGCACCACCGGAATTGGCAGCTAATACTACCATCGAAACAAAAAACCATCGGGTTTTCTTATCTTCAATTAACTTCTTAAGCAAAGCAACCATTACGATGGTAGTTGTCAGGTTATCCAATACAGGAGACATGAAAAAAGTAATTGTTGCAATGATCCAGAGTAATTTAACTTTGCTTGTTGTGGTAATCTTGTCAGTTATGACTTTAAATCCTTCATGTTGGTCGATAATCTCAACAATAGTCATAGCACCAAGAAGAAAAAACAAAATCCCTGAAATTTCAATCAGATGATATTCAAGTTCTTCAACAACAAAACGATAAGGTGAATTAAACACACTAATTTTATCAGCCCAACCAGAATCTATCCAATGAGATTCTGAAAGAGATGGCTTTATATGGTCAATTACGTTTTTTACCTGATTTCCAAATTCTCCCCATGAAGGACTATAACCCAGGCTCAATATATTTTCAACATTCAAAATGTAAACGGTCCAGGTTAGAACTCCAATAATCAAAGCTGTTGCAGCCTTATCAACTTTTAACGGATGTTCAAGGGCTATTGCCACATAACCAAGGACAAAAATGAGAAGAATAATATAAAACATGGGAATCAATTTAGCCTAAAAAGAATAAATGCACAATAATTTGGAATCAAGTGAAGTGATTTTCAATACAATCAGTTCTTACTATACAGGAGTTTAAAAACAAGGAATACCGTGTGTATCTACCACGGTATTCCTATTCAAAAAACCTCATTAGTTTGCGATGCACAAACGAAGTTAAAGAAAAACCTGATTAATTGAACTGAACAAAAACACATTTACATAATTATTTGTATAAGAATTCAGGGAATCCTAATAGTTTTAGCACTATTAAAACGAGAAAAAGGCCTAAGATTACTACCAAAAAGCCATATTTATTCATAAACTCATTCCCTTTTCCTTCCATGATGTAAGATTTTTTCTTTCATTATTACACTTTCAAATTTAACTTCGTATTTAAGACAACAGATTAAAAAACGATTAAAATTTAAATGGAAATTTCATTAAGATGGTGTTTGTAGCCGGTAGCAATATTTCATTTTTGATATGTGCTTGTTGGTTGTTGGTTGTTAAGTATCGGTAACGATTGGCTGAAATACGTCATTAGCAGTTGCATGAATATTATTTTGAAGTTGTCAGTTCAATCATGGCAAAAATCATTAAATTTCATTCAGCAAAAATTGAAATCCAAATACCGAAAATGAAGGAACTTGGTTCAAGTTATTTCTTCAAAAATGAATAAAATAATTTTGTAACAACATGAGTCAACAGAATTCCGGGATACTTATTATAGAAGACGAACCAAAGGTTGCTTCATTTGTCAAACGTGGACTTGAGGAGAATGGATTCTCATGTGAAATTGCTTTTGATGGTTTGATGGGGAAGAGAATGTTTGATGCCGGAGATTATGATTTGATAATTCTTGATCTTAATCTTCCATACAAAAATGGGATCGAACTGTGCAAAGAAATCAGAACCAGTAATCAGAAAATCCCTGTGATCATGCTTACTGCATTAAGAACGACAGAAGATAAACTTGCAGGGTTTGATTCCGGCGCTGATGATTATCTGGTGAAACCTTTTGAGTTTCGTGAACTGCTTGCACGGATCCGTTCACTTTTAAAAAGGATTTCTATAGCCGAAACCGGAGGAAACATACTTGCGTTTCTTGACCTTGAAGTGAACCTCAATACTTATGAGGTTACACGCAGTGGAAAAAAAATTGATCTTACTCAAAAGGAATTTGCATTGTTGGTGTATTTGCTTCGAAATAAGGGGCGGGTTGTATCCAGAATCGATATCGCAGAGAAAGTATGGGATATCACTTTCGATACTGGAACAAACATTATCGATGTTTATGTGAATTTCCTCCGGAAAAAAATTGATAAAGATTTTTCACAGAAACTTATTCATACACAGACAGGTGTGGGCTATATTTTAAAAGCTGGAAAGGAATGAAACTTAATATACGTGCACGGCTTACGCTCCAGTTTACATATATTGTTACGTTTATTCTTATTCTTTTTTCTTTTATCATTTATTATTTCTCTGCCAGTTACCGTGAGTCCGAATTTTATTCCCACTTGGAAAACAAGGCAATCAACACAGCCAAACTGTTGATAGAAGTGAAGGAAGTGGATTATAACTTGCTTAAAATTATTGATAGAAATACCATCAATGCCATTTATAATGAAAAGGTAATGATCTATGATTATAAAGACCTTCAGATTTATAATAGTTTGGACGATGATTCTATCCATATTTCGAAAACACTTCTTGATCAAATAAGGCTTTTAAAAGAAGTACGCTACCATGAGGGTAAAAATGAAGTAATCGGGCTGCTTTATACTGACAAGTACGACAGATTTGTTGTAATAGCATCGGCATTAGATAATTATGGAAGGAGCAAACTCAATAACCTGAAATGGATTATATTCATCGGATTTTTTATCAGTATCGGATTGACCGTTTTCATCGGCAGAATTTATGCATACAGAGCGCTCAAACCCATGTCGGATGTAGTAAAGCAGGTGGATAAAATTACCATTGCCAGTTTGAATATGCGGGTAAATGAAGGAAATGGAACAGATGAAATTGCACAACTCGCCATCACTTTTAACCAAATGCTTGAACGGTTGGAATCAGCATTTGAAATGCAAAGGAGTTTTGTTTCAAACGCATCCCATGAATTGTGTACACCACTTACTTCCATTACCGGACAAATAGAAGTTTCGCTTATGAAATCAAGAACACATGAAGAATACGAAGCCATTTTGGAATCTGTACTTGAAGACATCAAAAACCTGAATGCACTTTCGAACGGATTACTTGATCTGGCAAAGGCAAGTTCTGATATTTCTGCAATAGCACTCCATAAATTGCGAATTGATGAAATTCTATGGGAAACAAGAGCAGAACTCATTGAACGGAAAAAAGACTACAACATTTCAATAGAATTCAGCGAACCGATTGAGGATGAAAAGGAAATAACTGTACTTGGCAACGACCATTTACTTAAAACAGCCATCCTCAATCTGATGGATAATGCCTGCAAATTTTCATCTGATAAATCCGTGGAAATATTTCTATCTGTCAAGGGCAAATACATTGTTACAGAATTTGCTGATAATGGTATAGGCATAGATACGGCTGACATGGGGAAAATATTTGAGCCCTTTTTCAGGGCTAAAAACGCCAAAAATATTTTCGGTAACGGACTAGGCCTTTCTCTAACGGATAAGATTATTCAGATACATCACGGAACGATCTCAATAGAATCCCAGCTTCATAAAGGAACAACAGTTACTATCAGCATTCCTTTCCTTTTCTGATTTTAATCCAATTTTAATTTCGTTATAATATCAATTTAATGATTGGAGTGGATATTTGTGCCATAAACGATCCATTTATAAACGCACAACAAAACAAGAAATCATGAAAACAATAGAGAAAAGTGGGAAAAGGATTACTACAATTGCTGTACTTATTTTAATTGCAGCACTCATAGGTACTGGACTTTTTTATTCTGCCAACAGGTCGATTACGAAAGACCTGAACAATGAGAAACTCAAATCTGAGCTGATGCTTTCTGAAAAGCTTGCCCTTCAGAAAGAAATTGAAGACTTCAGAAACCAGATTAATTCTCTTACAAGCAAGAATGCAGATCTTGATAAATTGTTGGCTGAAACCAGTCAGAAATTAAGTGAAAAGGAGGCTCAATTAAATAGAATTGGACGCGAGAATGGAAACATTAAAACACTGAAAAAACAACTCGCAGTGCTGACACAAATGAAAAAAGATTTTGAGAGTCAGGTTCTTGCGTTGAACGAAACGATTCAGAAACTGAATGCAGAAAAAGATGCATTGAATCAGACTATCGCATCCCTTCAGGGTGAAAACAAACAACTTGCGACGAACCTTGATATTTTAAGTTCGATGACAGGTGATAATTATCTGGTTGAAACAACCAAACGAAAAGACAGATTAACCGTTGTGGCCAAACGCGCAAAAAAAATGACTGTGACTTTTAACGTTCCAGAAAACATGGTGGAGAATATCTCCTTCAAATTAACAAAACCTGATGGCACTCAGGTTGAAGGTAAAGACAACGGGATTGCATCTCGGATTGTTAATGGAGATGAAGGATTAATGGCTAGTATCACTGGCGGTGCTATAAAAGTTTCCAAAAAAATTGAAATGATCTATGAGCCTAAAGAGAAACAAAAACCAGGCATTTACAAAATAGAAATGTATAATGGGGAAAAGTATATCGGTGCTTGCAATGTTAAGTTACGTTAATTAAAAACTGAAGAAAAAGAGAGGAAATTTACCATTTTAACTGTATTAGCTACGACTTAATCTGACTGTCAGATTAAGTCGTAGCTAATACAGTTAAAGAATCTGCAAACCGATCCTCTCGATACAATCTTTTATTTTACAATGTTTGCTAATCAATGAATGCAATTCGCTTTTGTCGATAGGCTTGGAAAGATAATCATTGCAACCAGCTTTTATTGCCTTTTCCCTATCACCAAATAGTCCATAAGCTGTTTGCGCAATAATTACCACATCCTTATTGAATTGCCTGATTTGCTGTGTGGCTTCATATCCATTCAAAATCGGTAATTGAATGTCCATCAAAACCAAATCAATATCACTATTGTTGCGACAAGTTTCAATTGCCTGGTCTCCTGTTGTTGCTTTTAGTATTTCTTTCCCGAATATTTTGACTCCTTCGTTGACTAAATATTCTGATATTTCGTCATCTTCGACAATTAGAATCTTTAGGTTGGCAACATGCCCTATATGGTTCTTTATTGATCTCTTCCAATGGATCAATTGATTATCTTCAGCTTTATCGAAAGGGATGGTAAAATAGAATGTCGAACCAACCCCTATTTCACTTTCTACCCATATCTCCCCACCAAGCATTTCCACATATGACTTTGTAATCGTCAAACCCAATCCTGCACCCTGCCTTGCTTTTACATCTGAAATATCTTCCTGAACAAAACGTTCAAATATGGCAGTTAGTCTCTCTTTTTTAATTCCAATGCCACTATCTTTTACATAAAATTCCAGGTATTCGTACTTCTTTTCATATCCAAATTCAATAGAACCTTGTTCGCTGTATTTTATGGCATTCATTACCAGATTGGTAAGGATCGCAAAGAGTTTCTCACGGTCAGTTTTAATGATGGCTTCTTTATCCGGCAAGGAACTCCTTCTGATCAGTTTCATCCCCTTTCTTTCTACCTCCGGTTTAAAAAACGTATAAATATAGTCGATCTGGCTGTTTATATTTGACTCATTTATATTGACCTTTATCAACCCTGATTCTATTTTTGAAATATCAATAATATCGTTAATAATATTAAGCATTCTTGCACCACTCTTCTCAATTATCTTAATATATTCATGCTGTTCCTCTCCTGAAAGATTAGGTTCTTTCAGTAACTCGGCAAATCCAAGAATGCCATTCATTGGTGTTCTGATCTCATGGCTCATATTGGCAATAAATGCGGTTTTGAGGCGATCGCTTTCTTCAGCTTTTTCTTTGGCCTTGATTAGTTCTTCCTCGGTACGCTTCCGGTCAGTAATATCAAGAACCTCTGACAACACGTAAAGCAGATTGCCATTTTGGTCTTTCAATGCAGTATTGTGCCATTCACAATATATTATTTTTTTATCTTTTCTATAATTACGATTAATAGAGACAACATGAGTATTGATTCCATGAGTGAGCATATCAATCGAGTTTTGAACAATGGAGATATCGGTTTCGTAAATCATATTCAAATCCATAACCGATATTCCTATTGTTTCATCTGAACTCCATCCAAATATTTTCTCTGAATTACCCGTCCATTTAGTAACTACAAAGTTGGAATCCCATTCAATAATTGCTAACGGGGAGTTTTCGACAAAGAAATCCAATCTCTCAGGGCTTTCCAGGAGAATATTCTTGATCTGTTTGTGTTTAGAGGCTTCAGCGCTTTTTAAAGCTGTTACAGAAATAAGCTCTTGTCTTGTTTCCTGCAATTCTTTAATGAGTTGAGCCTTCGTTTTATCCAGATCTTTCATAGGATAACTTTTATCTAGCTGAATGGATTAGAATTAGTTACCAGGCTCTGTCTCGATGAACTTAAGGGGGATTCCTAAAAATCAAAGCGGGGTTAGTTTCCTGAAACTTGACCAGGATTATTGACAAAGCTAACAAAAAAAAAGAAATCAAGTTCAAATTTATTACTAAATTTAAGTCGTGTAAAAAACCAAACTCTTACGACTTATGAGAAAATTATTCATCCTCTTGCTAATCTCTGTCCTTTCTTTTCCGGTTTTGCTTTTTTCACAGTCGGGTGGAAAAGTCTTCGATAACCTCTCCATGCCCAGTAAAATCCTGAAGATGGACCGAAAATATGCCGTCTATCTACCGGCCGACTATGAAACCTCACAACGCAGCTATCCGGTTTTATACCTGCTGCACGGTGCAGGAGATGACCAGAGCGGCTGGATTCAGTTTGGCGAGGTGAAAAATATTGCTGACAAGTCCATTCAGGAAGGCAAATGCACCGCAATGATTATCGTGATGCCTGATGGCAATACAGGACAACGAGGCTATTTTAACAGCCCTAAAGGTGACTGGGATTACGAAGATTTTTTCTTCCAGGAGATGATGCCATACGTAGAAAAGACATACCGGATCAGGACTGACAGACGTTATCGGGCAATTGCCGGCCTATCCATGGGTGGAGGCGGCTCCTTCATGTATGCCCTGCATCATCCCGAACTTTTCTCAGCTGCCTGTCCGCTTAGCGCTTCGGTAGGCCCTGTCTCCATGGAGGAGGCGGCTACCCGATGGGAAAAACAGTATCCCGGTATTTCGAAAGAAGACCTGAACACCTATTTCACCAGGCACAGTGCCCTTGAGTTGGTCAATTCAATGCCGGATACCCAGAAAAAAGCGGTCAGGTGGTACATCGACTGCGGTGACGATGATTTTTTGAACGAAGGGAACTGCCTGGTACACATAGCCATGCGCAAGAAAGAGATCCCTCACGAATTCAGGATCCGAGATGGCGCACACACCTGGACTTACTGGCGTGAGGCTCTGCCGACAGTACTTGAATTTGTGTCAATGGGTTTTCACCAATTTTAAACAAATAAACAAACCAATAAAACCAACAAATTATGAACACATCACGCAGAAAGTTCCTGCAAAACAGCGCGGTTCTGCTTGCCGGAACAACCCTCTTGTCAAAAGCTGCATTTGCAGCTCCGAAATCCTCCGAAATTGTAGGTATTCAGCTATATTCCATACGGGACGACATGAAGAAAGATCCTCTTAATACCTTGAAACAGCTGGCAAAAATGGGTTACAAACATGTTGAGCATGCCAACTACATCGACCGGAAATTTTACGGATATACTGCATTGGAATTTAAAAAGATCCTGACCGATCTGGGTTTGAAGATGCCAAGCGGCCATACAGTGATGGGCAAAAATCATTGGGATGCCGGCAAAAAAGATTTTACAGATGCCTGGAAGTATACTATCGAAGACGCAGCCTACATGGGGCAGAAGTATGTGATCAGTCCATGGATGGACGAAACCATGCGCAAAACCTACGACGATATGCTTGGATACCTTGAAGTATTTAACAAATGTGGAGAATTGTGCCAAAAATCGGGAATGAAATTCGGATACCACAACCATTGGGCCGAATTCACCGAGCAACTGAACGGGATGAAGCTTTTCGACATCATGATGAAGAATCTTGATGTCAACAAAGTTGTTATGCAGCTTGACATTGGCAACATGTACATCGGCGGGGCCAAAGCGCTGGATGTTATTGGTCAGTATCCCGGTAAGTTTGAATTGATCCATGTGAAAGATGAAATTGCCGTCGACACCAAGGAGAAATATGAAAGCGCCATTCTTGGAAAGGGAATTCTCCCGGTGAAAGAGGTGCTGGAAATTTGTCGTAAAACCGGCGGGACCAAAGTATTTATCATCGAACAGGAATCCTACCAGGGGAAAGCCCCTTTGGCATGTGTACAGGAGGATTTGGAGATTATGAAAGGATGGGGATACTAAAACGGTAGTAATAAGCACCTTTTTTAGATTCAGTAGTATTTTTTTCGTTCAGTCGTTCAATCCTTTCCAGAGAGAGTATTTTCTTCCTGAAATTCCCCGGATCAAGCGTTTTTTGGAATATGGCTTCATAGAGATTTCTCAACTGTGTCAATGTAAACTTTTCTGGCAGTAATTCCTGGCCAATAACATTTAGCAGGGCCCTTTGCTGCAGTAAATCCAGCGCATTCTTAACCATTGCCTCATGATCAAATATCAATTGCGGTAACCTTGTAACCGGCCACCATCTGGCACCCGACTCCCGGACCAACTCTTTGTCGTGCAGGTCAATGCGAACCAGAGCCACAAAAGTCATGCTGATAACGCGTGATCCCGGATCCCTGTTAGGTAAAGAAAAAGCAGAGGCTTTTTCCAGAAAGATGTCATGCAAACCGGTCGTTTGCAAAAGAACTCTCCTCGCCGCATCTTCCAACGATTCATCCTCCTGAACAAAACCACCCATCAACGACCACTTCCCCTGTTCGGGTTCAAAAGCACGAGGATAGAGCAAAAGCTTCAGTTCTGAAGCTTCGTATCCAAATATCGAACAGTCAACGGCGACATAATGCTTGGGGTAATTTTTATAAATCGCTGATCGCATTTAAAATATCATTAACTTCATTAGTTTTAAGAGGCAAGTCAGGCAAATTTATAAAAGTATTTCATACTGATAATTCAACATGAATATAAATAGGCCTTTCATGTTTTATAACATATTTTAACAATTTATCCAATTTTATTAACCCTACTTATTAGTTGAAAGTCAATACATCAGGGAATATACTTCCCTACTACAGGTAGATTTCATTTAGTTCCTTTGCAACCCCATTTGTCTCTATTTGGAACAGCTTTGGCTGAAATTAGCTGGCTAGATAAGACAAAAACTAGCAAGAACATCGAATTTTTACTAATTTTAGCAATAAATTATCTAAATTATTTGTCAAATGAAACAGATGAAGCAGCTTTACAAAATTTCAATTTTACCCTTGATTTTGATTGCCTTTTTTGTCACTTTCCTAACAAATTCAGGAATGGCAAAATCACGCGATTATTACCAAATTCAGGTTTACCGGTTAACTGGAAAAGTCCAGGAGGAAAAAATGGACAATTTTCTTAAAAACGCCTATTTGCCTGCTTTACACAGGGCAGGAATAAAGAGTGTAGGAGTCTTTAAACCGATTGAGACGGATACAACCTCAGGCAAACGTGTCTATGTGTGGGTTCCTTTCACCTCTCTGGGGCATTTCGCTAAAATCCAGGATTTGCTGATCAAAGACGTAGAATTTCAGAAGAGTGGCAATGATTTTCTAGGTGCGCCTTTTGACCAGGTACCATTTGCCCGTAAAGAGTCGATCCTGTTAAGGGCATTCCCTGATGCACCAAATTTTGTACTTCCTAAATTTCAAACAGCGCCTTCAGCAAGAATTTATGAGTTAAGGAGTTACGAAGGCCCTACTGAAAACCTCTTTCGGAAAAAAGTACAGATGTTCAATGAAGGGGGAGAGATGAAAATATTCACCAGCCTGAATTTTAATGCAGTGTTTTATTCCGAAGTTGTTTCCGGCAGCACCATGCCCAATCTGATGTACATGACCACTTTTGCTGATATGGATGCCCGCAAGGCTCACTGGGACGCCTTCAAAAATCATCCCGACTGGAAAAGACTATCCGGAATGGCTGAATACAAGAATACTGTTTCCAAATCAGTTATTCTGTTTCTTCACCCTACAGACTATTCAGACTTTTAGTCAAATAGAGAAAAAGGGGAAATTTCAGTGAAATTTCCCCTTTTTCTCTATTTGAATTCCGATGGAATCTTTTTAATCCTTTCCAGCGTAATACTGCGGATGAAAAGCTCTCCGCCCTCCGACTGAATTTGAATTCTCCCTTTTGAAAGTGGCAAAACGGATCCGTCTTTTTCAATCCTTCCTGAATTGGAGTTCACCATGTTGACCACCCCATTTACAACATGCACTGAATTTCGCCCAACACAATAGAGATCCACCACATTCCATTCTCTGGCCGGTTTTTCGTGATCCTCCTTTTTGGAACAGTTCTTGGCGGGGAAATTCACACCAAATTTTGAGATCGTTCCATCTGCCGCATAACGGTAACTTTTCCCTTGCACATCCTGGACAGCCAGTATTTCAAAATAACTGTTGCCCATACAGTATGAATCTCCCATTTTGGCTGTACAGAGCTGAAATTCGTGAGAACTCATCCAGACACCAAGCCCATCACCAAATGGGCCATAACTATGGTACAAGATACCTGAATTACGTTGCTTGAATACTTTCTCACCCCATCTGAAAACCATTCGAAGGTGATAGTTTTCATACTCCTTTTTGGTGGCAAGCGAAGCATTGGCCTCACCGGTGATTCGAATGAGATTCTCGCCATTTAATTGAACAACACCAAACAAGGGTTCCAAAGGTTTGGCTACTGTTGGGTTTAGGTAAATCTCCCAATTGGTAAGATTTTTCCCGTTAAACAATTTGACCTCTTTTGGCTTGGCTTGAACCAATGCCGGAAGTATGAAAATAAAAATGAGCAATAATTTGCGGTTCATTTTGGCGTTTGGATTAAAAAAACTGCCCCGAATCCGGGGCAGCTGTTAGATGTTTAAAAATGGTTTGAATTAGTGCCCGTGAAGAATCTCCTGGGCTTTTTCCAATATCGTTGTATCATCCAACAAGACGATCCCACCATTGGGGCCTTGTTCGATGTGCATGCCTACACTTTTTCCGTGGGCATAATTTGCTCCACCAAAATAATTCCTGACGGTCTCGACATCCAGCCCCAATTCATCTGCGATGCGGTGCATTGAACCGTCAGGTAAAGTGTCTTTAATTTTTCTTAACTCATTAAATGTTATTTTTTCAGTCATGATATTGGTTTTTAAAAAGTTAATAAATATTCTTATGGGAAGAACATGGTTTTTCTGTTTCACTTCAGCCAAATTAATACTAAAAGTTCAATAATGTTACAGCGATGTTACAACATTTAGAATTGGATTGTTGAAATTTAGAATTTTTAACATTTGTAACTCCCGGAAGGATGTATTACATCTTGATACACACAGAATTAATCATGACCATATCCGGAAAGTAAAAGAACTGTTATAAAACATGTTTAATCAACGACCTATAGCAGGCTGACCGGCAAGTTTAAAAAGAGTCTCCAATAGCAGTGAACGCAACCGTAATTTATTGATTTTGTGATTATCCCGATCAGGGAATACCCTGTTTGACAGAAAGACAAAGAGGAGCTGATTGGCCGGATCGGCCCAAACAAATGTACCAGTGTACCCTGAGTGGCCGAAGCTCCGCCCGGAGACGACTGTGGATGGATACCGCTCCTTGCCGGTATGCCTGTTCATCTGAATTCCCGGTTTATCGAAACCGTATCCTCTCCGGTTGTTCGATTTCTGAAAATGGCTGCTCGTCCAGTTTTTCAGGGTCTCCTCGGTGATGAATCTTTCGTTGCCATACTCCCCATTCTGAAGGTAGAGCTGCATGACCTTCGCGACATCACCAACAGATCCGAACAAACCTGCACTACCTGAAACACCACCCATGAGCGCCGCGGTTTCATCGTGTACAAAGCCCTGAAGCAATTCGTGCCGGAATGACTGATCATCTTCTGTTGGCACAATTTTTTCCTTCGGCTGTGACAGGGCAGGCAGATACATCAAAGAGGCTGCTCCCAATCTGGCATACAATTTATCGTGCAGAAATAGCTCAAAAGACTCACCCGACAAATTCTCTATCACTTTTGGCAAAATGACGAAACCCAGATCAGAATAGGCATACTTTTTCGTTTTGAGCAAGGGGGAATCCCTGATGGATTTGTACACAGAATCTTTAAAACTGTCAACCAGATAGAGACCGTCGGACACCCGAAGATCAAAGCCGGGAGTCGGTTGGGTCGCATAATATCCTGGTTTGTAATAGCCCTGGGCATCAACAGTAGAAGGCCAC
>CAYHQN010000016.1:0-44880 GCA_964358545.1 uncultured Tangfeifania sp.
CATATTGGCGAGGAGTAACGACGAAGCAATCTGTAGTACTCACAAAAATGTATATTTTATTTACTATGAGGCTATTTAAACAGCGAATCCACAAATTCAGTTCTCTGGAAAATCTGCAGGTCATCCAGCCCTTCGCCAATACCAATGTATTTCACTGGAATTTTGAACTGATCTGAGATGCCGATCACCACGCCACCTTTGGCCGTTCCGTCTAGTTTGGTAAGGGCCAGGGCCGTAACTTCGGTAGCCAGGGTAAATTGTTTGGCCTGTTCGAAGGCATTTTGTCCGGTAGAGCCGTCCAAAACCAGCAAAACTTCATCCGGTGCATCCGGAAATACCTTCTGCATTACCTTTTTGACCTTCGACAATTCGTTCATCAGGTTGATCTTGTTGTGCAGTCGGCCTGCAGTATCGATGATGACCACATCCGCTCCCGATGCTTTGGCCGAAAGGAGGGTATCGTAAGCCACCGAGGCAGGATCGGATCCCATCTGTTGTTTTACAATCGGAACACCAACGCGGTCGGCCCAGATCTGAAGCTGGTCGATGGCAGCGGCACGGAAAGTGTCGGCAGCCCCCAGGACAACAGACTTGCCGGCGGCCTTGAACTGGTGCGCCAGCTTGCCGATGGTGGTAGTCTTACCCACGCCATTGACGCCTACAACAAGGATCACATAAGGATTCCCGGTTTTTGGAAGATCAAAATCGGCAACTTCGTAAGAGTTGTTTTCAGCCAGCAGGGCAGCGATCTCGCTTCGCAGGATGCCATTTAGTTCGGAGGTGCCGACATATTTGTCGCGCGCCACCCTTTTTTCGATTCGATCAATGATTTTGAGGGTCGTATTGACACCAACATCCGATGAGATAAGAATCTCTTCCAGACTATCGAGGACTTCGTCGTCTACCTTGGTTTTGCCGATGACGGCGCGCGAAAGTTTGGAGAAGACACTCTCTTTTGTCTTTTCGAGACCTTTATCAAGACTCTCTTTTTTTGATTTTGTAAAACTGAAAATACCCATGGATCAGATTGTTTCGTGTTGTGATAAAGATAGAAACAAAACCGCTGTAAAAATAAGGGATGGATTTTGACGCGGGTAAAAAAAGAAAGCTCTCATCATACCTGACGAAAGCTCACTTTTAATTTCTTAAAGTACTAATTACTTTTTGGCAAAATAATCTTTTACCATTTCGTTGGGAATGATCTCCTCAACAAATGTATATGAACCGGATTTCTCCGATTTAACCATTCTGATAACCTTGGAATATGTTTTTCCGGCACCTTTCTGAAGTGATGCAACTACTTTCTTTGCCATAACTTAATTATTTTATTTCGCGGTGTACGGTGATACGCTTTAAAATTGGATTGTATTTCTTTAGTTCGAGACGTTCCGGAGTATTTTTCCGGTTCTTTTTTGTTACATATCTTGATGTACCTGGAAGACCACTCGCTTTGTGCTCGGTACATTCCAAGATAACCTGTTGTCTGCCACCTTTCTTAGCCATTGTTCAGTACGTATTAAAAAGTTTCAATGTAGCCTTTTGCTTTTGCCACTTTCAAGGTGACATGCAGGCCGTTTTTATTAATTGTTCTCAACCCGGCGGCTGATACGTTCAGTTTGATCCAACGGTCTTCTTCCGGAAGATAAAACCTTTTGGTGAAAATGTTCACCATGAATTTCCTTTTGGTTCTCCGTTTTGAGTGGGAAACGTTGTTCCCAACCATTACTTTTTTACCTGTAATTTGACAAACTCTAGACATTTCGCGTATTTTTTAAACTTCTGTCCCACTTTTTTAAACAGTGTGCAAAGTAACTACTTTTTGTTTTAATAATCAAACAATGGTTGGAATTTTATTCCAAGTTTTTTTACAACCGGAATATTTCTCTTTTTAATTACATTTGAAAGGATTTCATTACCGGGAAGTGGAACATAAAACCATCAAATATTATCCAACATTTTGGCAGGCGGTGAATCTGATTGTCCTCTATACTTTTTTACAGACAATCATTGATTTTCCATTGGCGCTGTACGATTACCAGTATGGAACAGATTGGTTAAGAGAACCTTTGCTTAAGATTCCCATTTTCTTTGCGACCACTTTCATCATTCTCTTCCTGGGTACACGCTTTTCAGGATTGCCCTACCGGGATATCTTTCCGCTTAAATCATTTCACTGGCTGAATATTCCGGCCTTGCTAATATCTCTGGTCGCACTTCAGTTTTTCATGAATGAAATCACCATCCATGTCGACAAGATGTTACCTCCTCCCGGATGGTTCATGGAACTCTTCGCCAAAATTTTTGAATCAGATATTGGGATTTGGGGTGGCATTCTGAGGGTAGTTGTGTTGGCGCCCATTGTGGAAGAGTTGATATTCAGGGGAGTTATTTTCTCGGGGTTTCAGCGGATCTATCCCGCTTTTTTGGCAATTTTCTTCTCTGCGCTCCTTTTCTCCCTCTTTCACCTCAATCCCTGGCAACTCGGCCCAACCTTTTTGCTTGGTCTGTTGCTTGGTTTTGTCAGGTTGCGTACCGGTTCCTTGGTTGCCGCCATCTTCACCCATGCCCTGCACAACGGGATGATATTTTTTTCGGTCTATTACCATGATGCCTATACCGTTCCAGGTTTCCTGCAACCCGGAAAGTTGCAGAATTATGTGGTGAATTTGTTTCTTTTGGCCGGAGGGGTGGTTTTGATTTGGTTTGCCAACCGAAAAAAAAGTGTTGAGGTAAAATAGATAGCTGATCTCTAATAATATACCTTTTTGTTTGAGGGCATCAAACTTTGCGTTCTTCTGTTTTTTACTTGGCGTCCTTTGCGTGAAAAAGGCCATTTAAATGCGTGGAATAAATGTAATTGTTTATTCCCTACCGGGAAAATTGAACTCCATCAATCTTCTTTCTATGAAGCTTGATGCCTTCCGGGCAAACCGGAACCAGCCAGTCTTCTTTTATTTGTTGGAATATAGTTTCAGAAGAAACTTCTCACATCCAATCACTTCAATATCACTAAAATAGAAATCTTTTTGATTTTCAGTTATTATGCAATCACAATTGTGCTGAATGGCAGAATAATACTCCATTCCATCCTCAAAGTCATGGATGAGTCTGTTTTCTATAGCCTGAAAAGTTGTCTTTACATCAATGGTAGTTATTCCTATATGCTTGATAAGCATTCCAATTTTTTCCCTGGCCACTGTATCGCCGCTTTTCTTGCTTGAAAAATAAAAAGCGATGGCCAGGCAAAGAGGGGAGGTAAAAAGCGTTATGTTATGTTCTCCTTGCAAACTTAGCAGCCGCGACGACCAGGTAAACAAGGGATATTCCTTGTTCAACGTTGCAACGAGGATGTTTGCATCAATGAAAAGTTTCATTTGGCCTGGTTGAAAAATTCGTCTTTCAGACTTTTTCTTGACCGTCTTTTGTACACAGCCTCTCCTTCAGCAACCTGGTTTACCCATTCCGAAACCGGAAAATCTTCGATGGATTTATAGCTGCCAGAAGTAATTTGCCTGTAAAGGAATTCCGTTAATCGTGATAAACTGGTGTTATTGTCAGCCGCAAATTTCTTGGCTTTTTCAATTACATCCTGATTGAAGTGAAGGGTTAATTTTGCTTCCATATCTTTTTTACGTCAAATATAATTACATTATACGTAAAAACAAAATATCGAATTAATTTTCGCTGGAATACAATTGGAATTGAATATTTTTGACAGAACCATTAGCTTTTATAGAAGCTAACAAAACTATTTTGAACTATATGAACACGGAAAAGCGGGATAAATTCATTAGGTTATGGGCGCAGTTCTTCAACAATTCAGAGTTGCCCATCACCTTTCAATATTCGGATAGCAACCGGGAGGTGCCTGTGGTGGAAGCGCCCCAGGGACACCGTTGCATTATTGCACAACTGTTAAAAGTCAGGCGTGGCGAATCGCAGTGTTTGGTGCCTTCTTCCGTAACTTGTGTGGGGGGTAAGCGGTACATGATGTACACAGATTCCATGCCACAAAGGTTCGAATGCTATATCTCCCATTATCCGGATGGGAAAGGAGAGCGATACAAAAAGTATCCTGAACAGGTAACTCATTTTTGGGACAACCTGCCCAAACTGCCAGCCAAAGGGGATAATGTCATTTTCAAACGATGGGATCAACTGGAAGAAAGGGACGAGCCGGATGCAGTCATCTTTTTTGCCACGCCCGATGTCCTTTCCGGCCTGTTTACCCTGACCTGTTTTGACAGCACTGCCGAAGATGCTGTAATTGCCCCATTTGGTGCAGGATGTACCAATCTGATTTATTATCCTTACCGGGAGGAACTGAATGGCACTGGCAGGGCAGTACTGGGCCTTATGGATCCATCGGCCCGAAAATGTGCAAAAGCAGACTTGGTGACTTTTGCCATTCCTATTACGAAGTTTATGACCATGATAGACCAGATGGAAGAGAGTTTCCTTATCACAGATACCTGGACAATCATACAGAAGAGAATTGAATAGCAGGATCTTCTGTGCAGGAAGAAATCTCAAAATATTTCAGACTTCTACCCTCACTTTTTTCCAAAAGATTGTACATTTGCCTTCGCTGAAAAAACGGGGTGTAGCGCAGCTTGGTAGCGCGCGTCGTTCGGGACGACGAGGCCGCAGGTTCAAATCCTGTCACCCCGACACATTGAACGTAAAAAAGATTTAAGGAGAAAAGCCAAATTTTTGTGGTTTTGCTTTTTTATTTGCCTCATATACGGCAATAATTTTTTCATTTTCATTTTGCCTTACCTGACGGAATCCCCATTTTCAAAGTCAGTACTCCACCCTTTACCAGTTCCTGGTGATTCAGGGAAAGTTCTACGATTGTTTTGCCATTAAAGTCAGCAGAGAGGACGTACCTGTTTTTGTCGCTGTTATCGATGGTTTTAATTGTTAATGACTTACCTGGATAGTACTTTGGATTGAGTTCAATCTTAATCTGGTGGAAGAGCGGGCTACCAATCTGGTATACAGGATTGGCCTCGGTGCCCCCGTTCATCTGGAACAGACCAATTTTGTACAGAACGGCAAGTGTTCCCATCAGACCCTGATCTTCATCCCCATTGTATCCCGTAGCCGGGGAAAGACCACTGAAAGCGGCATTGACCACCTCGCGTGACCAGTATTGAGACAGCTGCGGATTTCCAAGAAGATGGAAAACAAAAGCAGTCTGGATAGAGGGCTCGTTTCCGTAATTGATCGGAATCCTGCTGTATTTTTCCTGAAGCTCTTTATCGTGCGACTTTCCGGAAGTGAATCCAAGCTCTTTAGCCGCAGTAAAGCATTGCTCCAGTTTTTTAATGGCTATCTCATTGCCACCCATCAGTTTCGCCAGTCCGGGCAAGTCGTATGGCACGAACCAGGTCGACTGGGCGGCATTGGCTTCGATGAAACCGTTGTTTACCTGATAAGGATCGAAAGGGGCCTTCCATTTCCCATCCAGGTTCTTTGGACGGATCCATCCGGTTTCAGGATTGTACAGGTTCTTATAGTTTTGGGAACGTTTGATAAAATAGTTGTAATCATCTATATTTCCGAGCGCCTTGGCCATTTGCGCCAGGGCCCAGTCCTGGTAAGCATATTCGAGCGTCATTCCGGCTCCGTCCTGGTGGAACCCGTCATTCTTATCAGGAATCGGATAGGGGACATATCCCTTTTCGATATAGTATTTCAGTCCGCCGCCCACTGCAGTCTTAAACTCATAGCCTGCCCTTTCCATGATCCCGCCGGGCATGTGGTTCTTCTTCAAAGCCTGGTAAATCTCCTCGCCCTTGTCCTTTATAATTCCTTTCTGCCATGCGCTTACGATGAACGGAGTGGTGGAGGCGCCTGTCATAACGAAGGTATAATTGCCGCCGGCCGGACCACGTGGAATCATACCACCATCCTGGTAATACTGCATCATGGAATGGACAAACTCTTCGGCAATTTCAGGATAGACGAGGTCCCACAAGGTGTTCAGCGTCCATTGCGCCCCCCAGAAAGCGTCGAAGTTGAACTGGTTAAAGAGTGGTTTTCCGGATTTGTCGCAGGGAATCTGTTTCACCAGGAATTTGTCACCCGTATTATCGGGATAGGCCCCGTTGGCATCGCTGATAGTTCTGCGGCCAAGAATTGAATGGTAAAGGTCGGTATAGAAGCGTTGCTGCTGCTGTTTGGTCCCTCCTTCGATCAGGATCCTGGATAACATCCCGTTCCATTCCTCCTGGGATTCATTCACTACCTGGTCAAAATTCCAGTGAGGTAGTTCTCTCTTCATGTTAATGCCTGCATTCTCTTCTGAGGTGTAGGACAAGGCTGCCTTCATCAGCATCTGTTTTCCGGCAGAAGGTTCAAAAATGACCAGGAAATTGCCTGTTTTCGGATCTTTCTCCACGTTTTTGATGTCCACGTTGAAGTCAATCCGGAAATATACATTGAAATCCTTTACCCTCCGGCGGGTGGCGGCATTGACAACACTGCCCTTCAGGCTCCGCGGACCGGATTTTTCAAGGGTACCGGCCTTGTTGATGCACGGTCCCAGTTCACCATTGAGGTAAATCAAAACGGCCGGAGTTGAATTCGCAGGGTATTTGTAGCGATGAAACCCGACCCTGGAGGTTGCGGTCATCTCGGCATTTACCGAATAGCGGTCGAGCAGGACAGAGTGGTATCCTGGTTTGACTGTCTCGTTGGCATGAAAAAAAGTTGATGAAAAATCAGTAAAAAGGGCTTCTTTGTTGGTGGAAGGAATAGTAACCGGCATGACCAGCAGTCCGGAAATCTGCCATTCATGCAGGTGACTGAAACCCCTAATTGTATCTACCTCATAATGATATCCGCTACCCCAGTCGCCGTTGATCCTGTTATCCGGACAGAGATTGACCATGCCGAAAGGCCGGCTGGCTGAGGAGAAGAAGATCCAACGCGAGTTCTCACTATCCAGCAGGGGATAGACCAGATCTACCGGGCGAAGGCTTTTTTGGGCAGTAGCCGTAAAAGTTGAGATCACCACTAAAAGTGTTCTGAGGAACCAAATTGCCTTTTCCATTTTTATAATTTTAATAATCAATAATATACGAATTGATCAGTTGCGGCTTCGCCCCGTATCCTGGTACTTTTTGAGAATATCGCTCAGTTCCTTCACCTTTTCAGGAAACTGCAACCAGACGTTTTTGGTTTCGGCGATATCGTCCTTCAGATTGTACAGCTGACCGACTGCTTCCCCTGGTTTTGGCTGCACCAGTTCAGGTTTGGAAAAGCCGCCGGATCCCAATCCCAGGATCAGTTTCCAGTCTCCCTTGCGGACGACAAAGTAACCTCTTGAAGAGTGCTGGATCAGCGCTTCAGGCCCTACATATTCCCGGTTTTTTCCAAGCATCAGGGGCAGGATGCTGAAGCTGTCCTCTCCTTCATTTACAGCCAACTTCTTGCCGGTTATATCTGAGCAGGTTGCCAGCAGACCGGTTAAATTGATGGTCTCATCGCAAATGCCGGCGGCCTTGATTTTCGCGGGCCACCTCACAATAAACGGGATCCTGTGTCCTCCCTCATATGCATCGGCTTTCATTCCCCGGTAGATGTAAGCCGCGCGGTGGTCAAACCTGTCAATAAATTCCGTATGCCAGAACGGCCCATTGTCGCTGGTAAAGATTACAAGGGTGTTTTCGTCGTTTCCAGTTTCGCTGAGAGCCTGCAATACCTTGCCCACTTCCGCATCCACCATGTTCACGAAATCACCGTATTCTCCTGCCTGCGAACTCCCCCGAAATGTTTTGGAGGGAAGCCATGGTGTGTGGGGCGAAGGGAAAGGAAGGTAGAGGAAAAATGGTTTTTTGGAAGATGATTGCTTTTTGATAAAGGAGATTGCCTTCTCCGAAAATGTTGGTGTTACCTGTTCAAATTCAAACCCCTTTGCCATCAACCCGGCCCTCCAGAAGGCGCCGGTTGTGCCGTTGGCCGGATTGCTGCCAGGAGTCTTTTCTGTCAACGGAGAGGATAATTTGTCATTTTCGAGGAAACAATAAGGGGGCATATCAAGCGAGGCAGGAAGGATGAATGAATAATTAAAACCATGTTCCAGAGGCCCGTCTGTTGGCGGAACCGAAAAATCAAGGTTGGCCGGATCGACGGTTTCGATGATGGCGGAATTCTCGTCGACTGGCTTTTTAGGCTCACTAGCTTTGCTTCCCTGATTCCGGACCCAGTCGAGTCCGAGATGCCATTTCCCGACGATAGCCGTCGTATAGCCATTGCTTTTCAGGAAGGAGGCAACAGTTGTCCTGTCATGATCAATCAACGGCCGGCTATATCCATTCAGGACACCCGATTTCAGGGGGGTTCTCCAACTGTAGCGCCCTGTCAGGATGCCATACCTGGATGGAGTGCAGACCGCTGAGGTGGAGTGGGCATCCGTGAAACGAATACCCTGGGAGGCAAGACGGTCAAGGTTGGGTGTGCTGGTCTTGGCTTGTGGATTGTAGGCCGTCACATCTCCGTAACCCAGATCATCGGTCAGGATGTAAACGATGTTAGGCAGCCTGTTTTCATGTTTGGGCTGCTTGTCATTTTTGCCTAAGCCATAAGCAAGAACAGGAGCCGAAAACATCAGCAAAAGATAGGGATTTGGAGTCTTCATTAGTTTGAATTAATGCCCTGCCGGGCAAAATTAATTTAGTTTGTTAATTAATAATTGATTCGTTTTTGTTTGATCGGCAATTGTTATCTGGTATATATTGTTTTGTTTCTCAACGAAGCGCTCCGTCGAATCTTCCGGTAATGGATTCGGCGTCTGAACCTGTGCCCGGTATCCGATTTTAATATTCCGTTTGTGAGTTTGTTTAACAATTTGTTCAAGGACAGGATGCATTTTTTCCACATTCCCGAAACTGGGCCCGTTGCGTGCGTCCAGGAAGATAAAATCGAATGGACTCTTATTGATCATGTTTTTGAGGAAAGGAATATACTTCCCGTTTTCGAGTATTTCGGGAGTTAAAAACCAATAGGCTATCTGAGGATAGTTCGAATTTTCAAATTCGGGAATGTATTCAACCTTTGTATTTGGTTGTGAGAATACAAGGGAAGGAATGGAAATAAACAGAAATAAGATAGAAATAGGGTAGAAATATTTCACCGTTATTTATTGTTGGGTAGTTGGTTTATTTGAATCAATGGATGGCAGATTAATCTTTTTATCAACTTTATAATCCCCTTCTATCAAAGGCCATTTGTCAAAATCCCGGACAAGAGTTTGTCCATCGACAGTTGTAATCACCCATTTGTTTTTAGGTGCCAGAACATAGTATTCAATTTTTTGTCCTTCCGTAAATTTGAATTCATGATTTAAATTTTGTTCAGCCGGATTTGCTGTCAAAATGGCATTCAGTAATTTTTCGGGCTGACTGCCTTCAAATATAAGCATAATTCCCAGTTTTTCCGTGGAATAAACAGCCACTGTAAGACTGTCTTTCAACGGGTAAAGCTTCCGTCCATGTCTTGGCCGGGTTTTTGTGCCAGAGTTCCAGATTGCTGGTTTGTGCGACTGTATTCAGCGCACAGAAAATAATTGCGATAAAATTTAATACTCTCATATTTAATTATTTAGTATATATTTTCCCATAACAGGTTTTCCAATTTCAACCCCGTCAACATTGAAAAGAAAATGCTCAGGCAAAGGCACCGGATTGTAATATTCCAGCCTTTTTTTATTGTTCAGGTCGGCTTTTACCCCGAGGTTTCCGGAAGGCGTCTTTACGATGGCCTCAATCACATCATCCTTATAATTCACAGAAACGGGTGCTTTGAGTACAGTCTGTCGGAACTTCTGAAAGTCGGCATCACTTTTAATGCCTTCCTGCAATTTCCACCACATGGCTATTCCGGCTTTCCATGCAGTATGCAATATTCAGCATTTCAGGAATATTGGGGCTACTCAGATAAATGACAAAGGGTTTGTCGTCCGGGCTGTATGCCTGGTTGGAGGAGGCGATGGAGACCTTTTCCCCGGCAAAATCACAGGCATATGTATTTGTCAGACTGTCCCAGCGCTGAACGATAAACCTGTTCGTTTTGTTCATCAGCTCTTTTTGCTGCTGAGTCAGTCCAAGTTCTTTGAGTGCCGAAAAACAGATCTGGTGGAACAGGTGGTTGTTGTTGTTCGTTCGTCCCAGGAGGGGGTTCATGTATTTCTCTTCCAGAAGGTCGCGGCCAAATACACGGTTGTAGTCGCGGCTGTGGGCACCACCCAGGAAACCACCAAGTACGTTGTAATGGGAGCAGAGATCATTCAGAAAAAACAGCAAGAAACAGTAATCAGGTTTTTTCTCATTTCCGTATACTTTATTTATTCAATCGTAAATTCAAATTCACAAGGCGCATAATTGGTGAAGTAGAGGCAATCTGCCTGCAATTTCGGGAGGGCACCTCTCAATTGTGTCCACTTGTGCTTGCAAATGCCAGGACCAACTTTGATGGTATCATTGCCCTTCATGTAGGTTGCATATTCACCGTTTCTTACCAGGAAGGTATTGTTGATACCCTGTTTGGTATCCACATTGGTTATTTTACCTCCTGAACGAAATCCCAACTCCAGGGTAACCGGTAAATTTTTCGGACCATCCATGGATATTTTTATTCTTGCCTTCCCGTTGGTTTCATTGATATATATTTTGGTTTTAAGTGTTTGAACTTCCGACCGTGCTCTCTCGGTTCGGGGAACTTTCCCCCATGCTTCACCTTCTGCCGGTATTTTCTCTTTGGGAAGTGGTTGGTAGTAAGGTCCTTCTATGGTTGAAGAGAGGATGTAGGTATCTCCGTCTTTTTCGAGCTTCTGACTCTGAAACTGGCCCTTGCCAAAAAAGGAGGAGGAAAGCCGGACGGCTTCCAGTGCCGCTTCACCCTTGAAGAAAGTAAAAAAGGTTGTGTTGTTGGTTATGACCGACATGTCTGTCTTGTCCTGCCTGATCCTTGTCATATCGGAATATTTGAAGTCCTTGTGATAGCTGGTTGGTATGGGAATCGGATCGGGTAATTTCTGCATGGTTGAAGCATCTTCAAGGAAATAGGGCAGCATATAAAGCAGATCGGCCAAAGGAACCGTTTCTTCGATGTAGCGGACCATTCCCGCGAACCGGCTGTCCTTGTCGTGTAGCGCCATGTAGTTGTAAGCCAGATAGTATCCTGCCATATTGCTTACGTGGTATTTATCCTGCCTGTTGGATGATTCCGTGGCTATTTCGCCGTTGGAATGGACAAAATAGAAAGTCAGGTTCAGATTCTTCCTTACATCTTCGTAAAGATAATCAAGGTTCATTCTTTTTGCCATTTCGATCAGGCTCCTGTTGGTCACGGGAGTATATCCGGAGGTACTCCGCTCGTTGTACTGGCCATCTGGATCAATGTCCACTTTTTCGGCCAGCCACTGTTCAACCCTGGCCCGATAGGCTGTATCAGGGGAAAAAGTATTAATCCAGGCCAATGCGCCTGAAACCACCCAGCGGTGATTGGGTGTGTGGATACCTCCGACTGAAAGCGCTCTCCCCGCATTGAGAAAGTATTTTTTCATGGTTGAAGGTAACTCTCCGTAATTGAGCTTGTTGTTTTTCAGCATGATTGAATACGCCAGTCCAAGCGGATAGATGGTGAATCCAAGATCGGGAGTTGAATGAAAATTAGTCGATATCAGATCGATGGTACCATCCTCGTGTTGCAGGTTCAGCAATCCCTGCGCAGCAAGTGTCAATCGCTGAAGGATCTCTTTCGATTTGTAATATTTTGAATCTGGCGAAACATAGCTGCACATCAGGTTTTGAATAAAATGTGCCGTTCCAATGGGTGAAACCACACTGTCCCCGTCAAATACCGCACCGTAATACTGGTTGTCTTTTGCAATCCATTGATTATTCAGAGCGCCTTGAATACCGTTGTCGTTCAGTTTGACCAGTTCAGAAAGCAGTTCCTTTTTGTTGTAGGGAGTCCCTATTGCGAAAGCATTGGTCAGGCAAAATACCAATATCAGGCAAAAACCAATGTGAAACATTGACGTTTTGCTGTTCATTCTGTTCTTTAAAGTTCTCATCATGCGACGATTAAACTGTGATTTATAGTAAAGAAAATTAGCGAAATCCCCCTTGAGCCTTTGTGGTTAGGTTTTAAAATTTACCACAAAGGACTAGAAATAAAACCCAGAGGGTACACAAAGTAAAACGCTGAAATTTAATTATTTAATATTCTTGACTGTATTATAAAATTTTTCATATTCGAGGTAGAACATGATGTAGGAGCCGATGGCATAGTTCACCCCCTCTTTGGTCTTTCTTCCAAAATAGTATGCCTTGTCGCCGATACAAGTTCCTTCGCAAACCCTTGTAGGGATCAGGTATTTACCATCACTTCTGGTGGCATTTTTCTGAAGTCCGGCATAGGCTTTTTCGATTACAGGAAGAAAGGTCTTTTGCTTCAGAACCTTTTTTTCCAGTCCGATTGTTATTCCGTAGGCAAACATGGCGGAGCAGGAACTTTCGATGAAATTGGCAGGATCGTTGGGGTAGATTGGCAACTGGAACCAGAGACCTGATTTCTTATCCTGCAATTTTGGCAGATTTTTGGTGATTTCCTTTAATTCAGTGGCAAATACCCTGAAATACAATGATTTTGGAGGAACCGTATTCAGGGCATCTGCAAGAGCCATCACCACCCAGCCGTTTCCGCGTCCCCAGAATTCAATACTCGTGCGCTGACTGGTCATCCGTGCCCATCCAAACTGGCAGCAACGATCTTTGTAATCGTCGTTGTCATCGTCATATCCGTGTACCCAGAGTCCCCATTTTTTGTCGGCCAGCTTTTCTTTGTGAATAAAATACTGCTTCTGAAACTCTTTGATGTATTTCTCATCACCTGTGTACCTGTACATTTCCAGCAGGAACATGCTGATCATGTAGATGGTGTCATCCCACATCTCGACAGTTTCGGTGCGGTGTGAGACTCCGCCTGCTTTGGTGCGCGGTGTTGTCAGATAGTCTGCAAAAATCTTGCTGGCCTTCTCCACATACCTTGGATCGCCTGTTATTTTTGCCAGAAAGGCCATTCCATGCCCCGAAGCCACCGCGTTGGGATGCATGCCGTTTGCATCATTCAGGGTAAGATCCATGGCTGTCCGGATGTAATCCAGATAGACCTTTTTTTCTGCCTCCGGTTTCGAATTATAAAGGTGGACCATGGAATTGAGCATGGTAGCCTGACCCCAGTCCCACTTGTATTGGGAGGACGGCATGAAAACTTCACGACCGTAAACATCCAGGGAATCGATACGGGTTTGGGCAAATATGTTTCCCGTTAACAGTAACAGGCATAGTAGAACAAGTAGTTTTTTCATATTCAATCTATTGGTTATTGAGTTTAGTCAGATTTTTTTCCTGCCACTAAGTCACGAAGGCACTAAGGCTTCACGAAGAACTAGCATGCTGATATTTTAATCTTTGCGACACCTTAGTGTCTTAGTGGCATTCTTTGTATTTGTATTTTTGAAAATGGACTGATCCATCCTTATCATAACCACCCCATGATGCCGTATTTCTGTTTTGAAGGAACCTTCAAATCCTCCCAAGTCCTTTTGTCTCCAGAGATCCCTGATCTTGTATTTCTCATTCAACCCAACTTTGGCCAAATCAAACACAAACTGTTTCGCCGGTTCATTGCCCCAGTGAAAGTAGGATTGCGGCGTCTTTCCAAAATTGGCAATATTGAATAAGCCAACTGCATAAGAACCGTCTTCCAGGGGTTTCACCCAGATTTGCACGCCATCTTCATCCGCCACCAGTCTTGCAGGTTTTCCCAGCGGATCCTGATTTACCGCGATCACCTCGTCATTGGTAAGCAGATTCAGGGTAAACGGATCGAGTTGCTCGATGGGGCAGCCAATGATCAAAGGTGCTGCCAGCAGACTGAACAGGCTGACATGGCTGTATTGCTCGTCGGGAGTCAGCCGTGTGGGGTGCAGGTCGGTACCCGTTGTTACATTGCCCAAAATGAGCATATCGGGATCGTTCCAGTGCCCGGGTCCGGCAAACGGTGCCCATTTGTCGATGGTGAATGCCGAAATATACAGGCTTAACCAGCTATCGCGGATGTCAGGACCGGTGCGCCAGGCATTGGATACCCTGGCCCAGTCTTTTGCAAGTGCAAAGGGCGCTGAATTGGAGAGGCTGAAAAGAATATCCCTTTCCGACTGTTTCAGGGCATCCGACATCCGCTCCGCGGAATTCAAATCAATGCGCCAGTCGTATTTCAGGTAATCGACACCCCATTCGGCCATTTGAAGGGCATCCTCATTTTCAAACCTGTATTTGCCGATATGCCTGTAAGCCCGTTTGTTGTTTTTGATGGAACCTGGATACTCCCCCTTTTCGAAATCAGAAGATGCACCGGCATATCCGGCGTAGGTTGAAATCCAGGGGGTCGAATAAATGCCCAGTTTTAATCCCATGGCATGAATGTTGTCAATCATTTCCTTAAACTTTGGGAATTTCTCATTGGGCTGAAGGCCGTTGAACTTGCCGCCCCGCTGACCTTCCCAGGTATCGTCGATGTTGATGTAGGTCCAGCCATGATTGCTAAGCCCCATCTTCACCATGGCATTGGCAGATGCAAGAACTTTTTCGCCATCTATGTTCCTTGCCCAGGAGTTCCAGCCATTCCATCCAATGGGAGGTGTAAGGGCAATAGTGTCGCCAATTTTGATTGTCAGTTTTTTATCAGCTTCGCCTAGTTCGTTTCTGGCTTTCAGAGCGGTTATATATGTGCCTCTTTGAATAACTTTTCCTGAAATAATTCCTGTTTGGGGATCCAAAGAAAGACCTTCCGGAAGGTTTTCGGCAGAAAAGGCCATAGGCCGTTGACCGGTTGCTGCAATAGTGTACAAGAACGGATTACCCGGGGTAGCTCCGAATACCCCGGCGGAATTGATACGGGGATTCTTTCCGGACTCCGGGGTAAGTATGTATTTCTCGTCCGTATTGGGTATCTGTTTGGGTGACTGATCTCCATACATGACAAGTTGCGCATTGGCCCAGTACCCTGAAGTCCTGAAATGGTCTTCCTCATCACCTGTTACCAACAGTCCCAGACGCCGGATTCCTTTCAGGTTAACGCTGACTTTTTCCGGCAAATCACCAGAAATTATTTTTTTACTTTCGAAAAGAACCTTCTTGTCACCCACCAAATGAAATTTAACGGGTACGGATTTGCTCCCTTTGTCATCAACACCGACGACCGCTGAAAATTGTACGGCATTTCCATCCAGGAAGAATGACATCACACTGGTGGTTTGCACCCGGATACCTCTTTCCAATCTTGTTTTACCGATCAGGATTGAATCTGCCATGCCTGGTTTGATGGGCACAACCGAAGCGATTCCTTCAGAGAAGGTTTGTATCTTCAGATCGTCCAGCCAGAGAGGATTGTTCTGACCGTGGCAGAAACCTGTGGTTAGCCAAACAAATAAAAAAGTAAGTATTCTCCTTGATTTAGTCATTTTGAGAAAGTTTTATGGTCTTTGACGGATCTGCAACAGTAGCCTTTACTATGTCGTTTACAATGGTGATGAAAACATCCGCTTCACTTGATACATGAAGGATTTCCTTGCCATTTTTGCGCATGGAAGAAAATGCGGTTGCAGCCAGTTTTTGCAGATTTCCTTTCTGGTCAATCCGTATGGCCATAATCCCTTTTTGATGTTCCACCAGCTTACACCTGTCTGCCATACTTCATCCCGATCCAGATTGTTGTGGAACGTGTCGTGCAGGCCGATAAAGGCATCCTTTCCATACATTTTTTTATCTAAATCATAGACTGCGGCCTCAATTCCCAGGGTAGCCGTTCTCAAAAGACTCATGTACTCGTTGATCGCTTTCATGCGTACTTCCGGTTGACCCCCTCAATGGTTTTGTGTACATTGCTGTATCCCGAACCGTTGTCGCCGCCTGTAATGGTATTCGGACTCACCTGCACCATCCCGAAGGGAGTGGCTGCCCCCGGAAATGTCTTGCCCCAGTCGAACTGGGCCTTGCAGCGTGTGCTGGCACCGATGAAAGGATTGACATATTCGGCAGGTTTCTTTTGATCATTGGGATTTATCTGGGCTGGGGAAATATTAACCACCAGCAAAATATTGATGGCGACAATCAGGTATTTCAGAAGATAATGCTGCATTCCGTGAGTTATAAAAAAACTACAAATTATAAATTACAAAAATAAAGTCAGGGACGTCTCATAATACCTTTTTCTTCGCTTACGGGTAATTTCAGGTTTTTGAAGGTAACACCGGAAGTATTGTTCAAGAAGATTACAGGCATTTCAATGGCCGTAAGTATTGTAACACCCTCCATGTCAACATCTTTCACATCGTCCATCACCATAGCAGGCCGGAAGTCGGCTTCACGGTAGCTGATCTTTACGTTGATCATTTTGATCCCCTCCGCATGGCGCAGATAGAATCCCCAGGCAGGCAACTCACCGAACATCGAGAATTCGGGATAGCCTGCTTCGTTTTCAGGAACGGAACCAATGGCATCAAGCGGAATAAAGGCAATATCCTTGCTGGCCCTTCCGCCGTAAGTGATTTCTATATTTTCGAGTTTGACATCCTGTACCGGATATCCGGGTACTCCGACAATGGATGAGGGAACGAGGTTGTAGGGAAGGAATGGATGTCCGTAAATGTGAAAGTGGGAGGGGCGTTTTGGCATTTTATCCGCACCAGGATTCAGGTGATCGGGAGGCCCTTCGATCGGATACCCCTGATCCGGTTTATAAAGCGGGATTTCCGCCTTTACGTTGGCAATGTAAACTCCCCTGAGCGTTCCCACCTCTCCGGTCTTGTTCCTGTGCCCCCGGCGGATAAAGATGGCATTCCCGGTATTCTTGGCTACCACGTTCTGTATGTCGATATTTTCCATTAATCCTCCATCCACCGATTCCAGCGCGATGGCCGAACGGTAGGTGTCGAAAACCGTCAGGTTGCGTACTTTGATATTCCTGAAACCTCCGGAATTGGCGGTACCCAGCTTAAATCCGTTGGCGCTGGAACGAACTGTACAGCTGTCGATGAAGATGTCTTCGCAGGAAGAATTCCTGTTTTCAGATTTCAGGCATATGCCGTCATCTGTAGCGTTGATAAAGCAATTGGTTATTTTCACATGCCTTGAATCCGTGACATCCAGTCCGTCGTTGTTCCAGTAGGCCGTACTCTGGACTTTTATCCTGTCAATGACGACATTGGTACATTCCCTGTAATCCTGAACCCAGTTGGACGCATTCTTCAGGGTAACTCCCGAGATTTTTACTTCCGAGCATAAGCGAAAAAAGAGAACCAGGGCCCGCCCCACTTCCGGTCTTTTCACCAGCCACATGGAATCCTGCTTCAGTTCGCCGCTCCTTAGTTTTTTGAAAATATCCAGCATCAACTCCTGCCCTTGTCCGTCAATAATTCCGGATCCGCTTATGCTGATTTTATTTTGATAGCTTGCTGTAATGAGGGCCCTCCGGCCACTGGCATAGTCATTCGTATTGTCTGAACCAAGCAGACAGGATCCCTGTTCAAGATGCAGATCAACGCCTGATTTCAGGAACAGGGTTCCGGTCATAAAGAGCCCCGGAGGGACAATTACCCGTCCTCCTCCGGCGGCAGACGCCTCATCAATAGCTTTTTGGATAGCTACGGCATTGTTGGTGACTCCGTCGGCTACGGCGCCAAAGGAGGTAACGAGTCTGTCCTTTTCGGAACTGAACCCGCTTGCTGCATAGAGCAAAAGGGATAAAACCAGAAAGCACGTTCTCATAATTATAATTTATTAATCAGTGGAACAACAGATTGTGTGATATTGGCAATTGTGATTGTGTATTTCCCATCCTGCTTTTCTAAAAATAGATCTACCGGATTTTTAAACGACAGGATTACTTTTCCATTGCGGCTGAGTTCGGTAAAACCGGCAGCCGTAAATTTTTTCAATCCTGAATTTTTGTCGGCGGCAATTACGGCCAGTCCCTTGTAGGTGCCTTTGTATTTGTCTCCACCGATGTTGAGGCTGAATGTTGCCATAGCGTCAGAAACCAGGGAAGTCCGGTCCGTAAAAACAAAGGAACCATCCTCATTTTTGCAACCGTCAGGCAGCAGGTTTTTTACAATTCCCAATTTTGGAAGCGCATCAAAAGAATAGCCTTTCACATTTTCTCCGCCCCTGATTTTGACCTGGACGGTCTCCTTGTCCGGAGTAATTGCTTCGCATTTTGCGGTAATATCCTTCAGTGTGGTGGGATCATAGAACCCTTCCGAAGTTTTTTTGAAGGCATACACCTTGAACAAATCCGAATGCAGCAGCCTGTCGGGGAACCGGACATATTTCGCTTTTACGGTAAATCCGGCATATCCAGACTGGTCCAGAAGAACTTCATTTTCGATAATCATCCTCTGGGATCCCACTGTGGAGGTATCCTTGTAATTGCCCCAAAGCTGCAATCCGACTTTTAACCCCTTTTTATGTGCCTGAGATACAATTTTCTGAAAAACGGGATGCATCAATGAATAATTGTAAAAATTGGCTCCGTCCCTGGCAGTGAGGAAAAGCAGGGTGTAGGGGCATTTTTGTACGATGGTATCGAGGTGCACCAGGTAATTATCGTTTGGCAACAGGCTCGGGGAGATAAACCAGTAGCCTATTTCAGGATGATTTTCGTTGGTGAATTTTGGAACATAACGGATCGTTTGGGCTTCTGTCAGGCTAAAAATCAGAAGGAGCAATATAATGGGAAGAGATATTTTTCTCATTGTTTTACAACGGTTGGTACTGTTTAAATTTTATTTCTAATCCTTTTTAGTGCAACTAGTTTAAACCTGATAATGAAAGGGGAAAAAGGGAGGAAGGAAACGGTCCTTCTTCCCTTTTTAGTATTACAATCAGGTTCTGAGGTTCAAAACTTTTCTTAGTAACCTGGATTCTGGGTAATTGAAGGAGATGAACGGTCTACCTCACTTTGAGGGATTGGCCTGACAAGACTGTTGTCCGTCGGTGCTCCCTTGGCTTTTGTCCAGAAATTGTATTTTTTGGCCCGTTCGATCAGTTTGCCTGTTCTCTTGAGGTCAAACCACCTGTTGAATTCTCCGAACAATTCCCGACCGCTTTCGTCAAGAACCATGTCGATAGAGATGGTTGATGCGGTGGCCCTGTATGAGATTGTTTCCAAAGAGGTTAAATCTTCGGGATATTTGGCACGCAGCGGATCAACACCTACGCCAACTGCACGATCGAGTACTTTGTTGTAATACACATCAGCCCCACCAAGGGTTCCATTGCCTGCACCCTTCAAAATTGCTTCCGCAGCAAGTAAATAAGCCTCAGCCGAACGGAAAATGGCGAAGTCAAATGTTCCGTATCCATCGCCATAAGTAATGCCGGGTTGCCAGAATTTCCACATGGAAGGAGGTCCGCATGTAAGGCGGGAGATCGAAACGCCACTAATCAGCTGCTCGAGGTTCATCACAGCATATTTCTTGGTTCCGCCTTCATCGATGCCCTTTTGAGCTCCGGTAGCGGGTTTGTTCCAGGGTGTCCAATAAGCCACGGTATCACCTACGGCATAGCTAGCCTTCAAATTGGCATCCGTGTAGCTGTAGGCATAATTGGAAACGGCTTTCAGTGCCCATACTGCATTCACAAAATCATGGGTATAACGGCTGTCTTTTTGCGGATCGAAAAAACGGTAGGATGAAGGCGTAGGCTGATTCTGGCCCAAACTCCGGTTGTAATCAGTGGTTCTTCCCGGGTTTCCAACTAATTCGCCATTACCCGGGAAGATGGAATGGTAATAGTTGCCAGGTTCTCTGGTAGCTGTGCTGGGATATGGAACTTCCATGGCATTGGTCAAAGCATCTGCATTGTACTGGACAGCAAATACGATTTCTGAATTTTTATCGTTCTGGGCTCCGGTATATTGTGTCAATGGATTGTTGGAACGCGTTGGGAAAAGGGTACTGTATTTGGCTACCAACGGATAGGCAGCGATAACTTTGTCAGCATAATCAAGGGCCGACTTGAAGTCGCCGGCAGCACCGCCCAAAGAACCTTTAAAGTTCCAGCCGCGGGTCAAGTAAACACGTGACAGCAGAAATTGTGCGGCACCCTTGGTTACGCGGCCATAGTCGGTGGCTGTAACAGGCAGTGCCGCTTCCGCTTCTGTCAGGTCTTTCAGTATCTGAGTGTAAATAGCTGCCGAAGGTGTTCTCACCACAGCCTTATCGGCAGCAATCGTTTCGGTAAGTGGCATCGGAGCATCTCCCCATGTCTGTACTACGTAGAAATAACTTAAAGCCCTGATAAATTTTGCCTCAGCTAACCGCGCAGTTTTCTTGGCCGGATCGGCATAGGTGATGGCATTAACCCGGCTGACAGCGGCATTGGTGCGTCCAATGTTGCGGTATAGGATATCCCAGAAAGCCTGTACTTCACTGGCAGAAGAGTTGAAGCGAATATCATACTGGTCAAGATAAGGCCCGTCGCCGATTGATTTCAAACTCCAGCCACTTGCCTGAAACAGGTCAGTTCCGGGCAATACCAAGGCATAGTTTAGAATATAATCACGCAAAAGCGGATAGCACGACTTGACCAGATCTTCATAACCGGCCTCATTGACTACATAAGAATTGGTGGTTATGTTTGAAATTGATTCCTCTTTTAAGAAATCCTTGCATCCTGTACCCATAAAGATCAGCAGTATAGCCAGGACGAAATTTCGTATGTTTTGTTTTTTCATTGTAGTAATATTTTTTTTCATTGTTATCAAAATCAGAAAGATGCGCTAATTCCAAAAAGAAAGGTCGAATTGGGAACGTCATCCTGGTAAGTACCGGAATTAAATTCAGGATCCATCCAGATATTTTTGTCTTTGGCAAAAACCTTCAGGTTGTTTGCTTGTAAATACAGTCGCAAATTGCTGAATTTTATAGCACTAAGCATTGTCTTAGGAAGATTGTAGCCCAATGTGAGGTTAGATATACGCCAGAAACTTGCCTCCTTGTACTGAATAGCTTGCCGGTAAGGATTTGCTTGCCAAACACCAAAATAGTCGTTGGTGGGATTGTTCGCAGTCCAGTAGTTCAGGTTCAGGTGGTTGTAGCGGTTGCTTCCCAGTTCACCCATGGTTCCGGACAACAACGAATTTTGAAACTGAACCCCTTGACGGGTATAGATAAAACAGGAAAGGTCCCAGTTTTTATAAGTCAGGGTATTGTTGATACCGGCCATCCATTTTGGCAATTGGTTGCCCAGCACAACCCGGTCGTCAATACCGGTTGAGGAGGATATTTTACCATCATTGTTCTGGTCGACAACTTTGACAGATCCCGGTACCTGTCCGTATTTGGCAGCTTCGGCAGCCTCACTGGTTTGCCAAATGCCTGCAAATTTATAATAGTAATTGGACCTCAAAGATTTTCCGACAAAGAGACTGTTGGCGATATCCTGGGTAACAGTTCCTCCGTAAAGTTCCAGGATTTCATTGTGGTTTTTGGAGAAATTGATGGATGAGGCCCACCTGAAATCCTTTTTTTGAATATTTACCGTATTCAAGGTAACTTCTACACCCTTGTTTAAGAGTTTGCCTACGTTTGCCGTGACCGATCCATAACCCAGGGAGGTGGGAATCGCCACATTCTGAATCAAATCATTGGTCTTTTTGTTGTAAACCTCTATATCAGCAATGATCCTGTTTTTAAAGAAACCCATGTTGAGACCAAAATTATATTCGGCACTGTTCTCCCATTTTAGATTTGAGTTTCCGATGTTTCTCGGAGCATAACCATATGCGGCAGTTCCACCAAAATCATAGGCCGTTTTATTTAGATAGGCCTGTGTGCTATAGGGGGCAACCACATCATTTCCTACTTCACCGTAACTTGCACGCAATTTCAGATCTGAAAAGAGGTTCAGTTGCTTGACAAATGGTTCTTCGATGGCTCTCCATGCCAAAGCAATTGAAGGGAAAAATGCCCATTTGTTGCCCTCCGCCAAAACGGAAGAACCGTCATAACGTCCTGTTAAAGTCAGGAGGTATCTTTCATTGAAATTATAGTTAAACCTGCCCATGAACGACATAATGGTTCGTTCGGTCAAACTACTGGTAACTCCGTTGATGATTGCACCTGTGCCCAAAGCATACCAATCTGAATTGTAGGATAAATTTTCAACCTGGGTGCCGGATGTTTCAAATCTCTCGGCCAGTGCACTTTGCACGGCAGTAAAATTCAAATTATGCAGACCTGCTGTAAATTTGTAGTTTAATACATTGTCCCAGGTATAGGAGCCGTTAAAGTTGAACAAATTCCTTGCCGCCGGCAACTTATTGAGCCTGCCCTTTGAATCTGCTCCCTGGAAAATACCCTGGCGGCTGTTATAAACTGAGGCCGATAAGGATGATTTGAACGACAATCCCTTGAGCGGTGTCAATTCGATATAACCATTCCCCAAAAAGCTGGAAACGCGAGTTTCGTCTTTGTAATTGCTGGCCCTTACTTCAAGGATCGGGTTCTGGACCTGGTTGTCTTTGATACCCATCCAGAAGGCGTATCCATCTACATTTTTATCATTTGTTTCTGTCGGGTTGGTCAGATCGGCGTAGAAGATTGTCCCGATAGGTCTTGCCCTGTACGCACTGCGCAAGGTCTCATTGGACCCAAGGTTCTGGATACTGTAGGTATAGTAGGTCGTCAAACCGACTTTTACAACACTGTTTAATTTGCTATCGACAGATCCCTTTAAATTGTATCTGTTGTAACCGGTATTGAGCAAGTTTCCCTTTTCGTTCAGATATCCTGCCGAAAAATAATGGGTGGTATTCTCATTGCCTCCCGATAAGGCAACAACATGGCTTGTCTGAAGAGAAGGGGCTGTTACCTCATTCACCCAATTAACTGATTTTCCAGCATCAGCATTGGCTTGCTGGGCAGTGGTCCAGATAATCTGTGCCGAAGGATTTTCTGCTTTGACCACATCATTGTAGGCATGATAAAACTCTGGACCGGTCATCAAATCAGGTAAATTGGTCGGGGCTTTTACCCCAACATATCCCTCGTAAGTGACTTTGGTTTTGCCGGATGTTCCTTTTTTGGTAGTGATAATGATGACACCGTTGGCTCCGCGTGCCCCATAAATGGCAGCAGAAGAAGCATCCTTTAATACGTCCATGGTCTCAATGTCGCTGGGGTTCAGGGTATTCAGTTTTCCACCCATCACTCCATCGATAACCACCAATGGTTCGCTGCTGAAACTGATGGAGTGTACCCCGCGAATGTCGATGGTATAATCGGAACCCGGTCTGGAGTTTACTTTGTTGACGTTCACCCCGGCCAATTGTCCTTGCAAAGCCTTTGCCGGTTGAACAGGATTGGAGCGAACGATGGCTTCTGCGCGTACAGAACCAACAGCACCGGTTACATCCCTTTTCTTCGCGGTACCGTAACCGATGGCTACGACCTCTTCTATGCCGATGGTTTCATCTTCGAGTGTAATGTTGATGGAAGTATTGGTTCCCACAGTTACCTCTTTGGTTTTCATTCCAACAAATTTGAACTGTAAGACAGCATTCTGCGGAAGATTTGTAAACGAGTAGTTGCCGTCGATGTCTGTGATAACTCCGTTCGATGTCCCTTTTACCACAACGGTAACACCGGGCAGTCCGGCTCCCGATACATCAGATACCTTCCCCCTCAGTTTGGGACCTTGCTGGGCGACACCAGGTGCATTTTCGGGAAATAGAACGATTTGCCGGTTCACAACCCTGAAATCGACATCAGTACCTTCAAACAATTTCTGGAGCACCAGATCGATGTTCTCAGCTCTTGCCTCAAGGTTTACCTTCCGTTCGACATCTATCTGATTGTTGTCGTACATGAAAAAGAATTCGCTCTGGGTCTCAATTTCTGAGAGAACATCTTTTACCTGTCCGTTCTGTACGTTAAGATTCAATTTGGTTTTTTGTGCGTAGCTGGATGAATAGGCATTCAGGATATTTAAAACCAGCAAAAATAGCGTTAGTCGCATAGTTAAGAGAATTTTTTGCACCACCGGATTTCGATGGCACGCCAGCATTGATTTTTTTTTCATAATTTTGAATGATTTAGTTTTTGAATTTCTGTGCATCCATTTTTGCGAAATACTTTGCACGGCAATTCGGTTCAACAATAAACTAATTTGGAAACAGGGAGTCTCGAACACTTCCTGTTTTTTTTTGACACTGGCTACTTCGTTTTAGGTTTATATTTAATTTTTATCTGATCTCCTTCAATCTTATAATTGATGGGTGTAATGATGGTTATAAGTTCAAGAACCTCCCGCAAACTTTCTGTTTTTACCTTGAAAGTATAGTTGTGATGGTAATAGAGCGAATGATCAAGCTGGATATCGACACCATACCAGCCATCTAAATACCGTATCACCTCCTCGAATGGTTGATTTTTGAAAATCAAGATGTTATGTACCCATGAAGTCATGGCATCCATATTTTCAGGTGTCAGAATCTGACTGACCCCTTTCTGATAAACCAGTTGCTGTCCCGGATTTAGATCTGAAATCTTTTGGTTCCTGAGATTAAGCACCTCAACTTTTCCTGACAATAGAGTAACGTCAGACAGATCTTTGCTTTCATCTTCCCTGATGTTAAAGCAGGTTCCAAATACTTTTACCTGAATTTTTGTTCCATGAACCAGCAAAGGATGATCCGGATCTTTCTGAACCTGGAAGAAACACTCCCCTTTCATCCAGACTTCGCGGTTTTGAGCCGTGTAATCGGATGGATACCTCAATTCAGCACCCGAATTGAGCCATACCTTGCTGCTATCGGGCAAAATAATCTGTGTCTTGCTTCCTTTCGGGGATATAATTTTTGAGTATGTGATTTTTTGGGGATGGGTTACAAAGCGGTCACTCAGTGTAATGCCTGCAATAAAAACCAAAATCAGAACGGCAGCCGCTGCGACCATTCTGGTAAAAAGAATCAGGGAATTCTTCCGTCTGGATTGGTAATTGATTCTTTGGATCAGCTTATTCCAGTTATAGGTCGAATCAGGCTGGTAATATTCGGGTTTTCCCTTGGTGACAGACCAGATGTTAACGATCTCAGTCATGATCACAGGATTCTCAGGCGACAATTCAAGCCATTCCTGTATTTGCCTGATATCATCAGCTCCGGCCTCGTTCTTCAACTTCGCCGAAATTGCCTCAAACGGTATATTTTGGATCTTCATTTTTTCCCTTGTTAATTAATAGTCGAGTCAGGATTGAAAATCCCTCAATCAAATATTAATGTTTTTTAACACAATGAGAAAAGACCGAAAACGCCAAATCCTTTTAAAAACAGGCAAAAAATTTCATCTAAGCAATAGCAGGGGCATCCATCCCATAAATATTTGCTTGTAAAAGGGGGTAAGTGTTTCACGTAATTTTCGCAATGCTATTCCGACGTGGTTTTCAACTGTTTTTGGAGTTATACCAAGACGTAAGGCAATTTCCTTGTGCGATAAATTTTCTTCACGGGCCATTAAATAAATCTGCCGGCTTTTTTCGGGAAGTTTATTGATTGCCATTTCAATGAATCCCCGAAGCTCATTTTCTTCCATGAAATATTGCGAATCCGCCGGATTCAAAATCAGGTGCTCATTAATCCCCAAACTACTGAAAACTGCTCTGTGTTCCTTTCGGTAATGATCGATGGCCCGGTTTTTTGCAGATGAAAAGAGGAATGATTTGAAAGTTGCCCTGATATGGATCGTCTCACGTTTTTCCCATATAAATTCAAATATTTCAAGGGCAATTTCTTCTGAGGATTCTTTGGAATGGAGGTAAATATGAAGGAAATTGCACAGATCCGTAAAATATCGGTCAAACAAATACCGATAGGCTACCAGATCACCGGCAGCTAATTTCAAAATGGCCTCTTCATCATTTTTGAAATTTTTGTTAACCACGGATGCAAATTTTCCGGACATTGAGCTTCATCTGCGAATTTAGCGAAAAACCAGGAGATTTTCAGCTAAATCCCGGTTTATAGTCAAAGTTTCTTAAGGTTTCCTGGTGCATTTTCCTATCCGTCGCCTTTGTTTTGCTTTTACTGGGTTTTTATTCAGAAATGATGATTTAATTTTTTTATTTTTATCAAGGTCATTTTCACTTACTTTTACTCCAGTTGAGATGCGAAGATTTTCTCCATGAGCAGAATAATAATTTAGTCATATTTAATTTATTATCCTCCACTCTTAACAATAAGATTTTTGTAAAGCGAAATCATAGGACTTTTTGTCTCGATTCCTTATGCAGTTGGGCCTATTTTCTAAAAGAAGAAATTTTAAATTTTAAAAAATAATTAATGTGCTGATTATTAGTAACAATATATTTTCTATTATTGCATAGTACTACCCAGAGGTTAATCTATGCGGAAATCCATTGACATTCAGTTCGAAGATAATTTGCCGGTTCCTAAATACCGGCAGATTATTGATGCGGTTCTGCAGAAAATAAATGCAGGGGAGCTGAAAAAAGGCGATAAAATTCCGTCACTGAACATGCTTTGCAGACAATATGGTTTGTCGCAGGACACGGTATTGATGGCCTACAATGAGCTCAAAGCAAAGGGAATCATTACTTCACAAGTGGGGAAGGGGTATTTTATTCAAAATGGATATACTGATTTCAAACACAACGTATTGCTTGTTTTTGACCGGCTTACAGCTTACAAGGAAGAGTTGTACGATGCGTTTAAAGAGACGATGAAAAAGGATGGCAGTGAGCAAATCTTTTTTCACCACAACAACCTGAAAATGTTCCAGACCATTATCGAAGGTGCGATCGGAGACTATTCCGAATATGTGATTATGCCTGTCGACCATCCTGATGCCTGCTCTACAATTGGAAAACTTCCAGCCAATAAAGTGTTTATTCTCGATCAGGGGCGAAAACAGTATAAAGATCTGTATCCATATGTTTGTCAGGATTTTGAGCGGGATATTTATCGTGTTCTGAAACAGAATGCCCTTCTGGTAGGCAAATACCAGCGAATGGTGTTGGTTATCCGGCATCAGAAGTCGCATTTCCGGGATATAGTTACCGGATTCCGCGACTTTTGTAAACAATATCCGATTGCTTGTGATGTAATCAGCGATATCAGATCATTTGTGATCATGCGGGGAGATGCTTATGTGGCAGTCGATGACCGTGACCTGGAATTTTTGGTTCGTTATTCCATTGAAAATAAGCTCGTCTTAGGAAGTGATATTGGCGCTGTTTCTTACAATGAAACTCCATTAAAAGGTATTGTTGCCTCAGGCATTACAACGATTTCAACCGATTTCGCCCATATGGGGAGAAGTATGGCCGAAATGATCCTGAACCATTCGAAACAGAAGCTGGACAATCCATTCTTGATGAATAAAAGGAACTCATTTTGATTACATAATCTAAAATGCCATATGGAATGAAGCATTTGCAAATGTTGAAATCACCGGTTGAATTGGGGATGAACAATTATACCATGAAGGGAGAGCCAATCATCAACCAGTTACGGTTATTAAAAGACATAGCCGGGATATTTCATGATCAGGCAGCTTTTTCTAAGCTGAACCAGGAAACTCCGGCTTATTCCGTTCAATCCTGGTTGCCGGTTGCAGAGGGAACTCCGGGTGGACTATTCTTTGGTGTATCTACCATCCTTCCGGGGAAAATCGGAAGCGAGTATTTCATGACCAAAGGACATTTTCATGCGCAATCCGACCGGGCCGAGTTTTACTGGGGTGTTCAGGGGAAAGGGATGCTGATCCTGATGGACCGCGAACGGAATACCTGGGCAGAAGAGGTGTACCCCGGAAGCCTTCATTACATTGGCAGTGAAATTGCCCATCGTTTGGCCAATACGGGCAACCAAAAGCTGATTGTTGGCGCATGTTGGCCGTCGGATGCCGGACATGATTACGAGGAAATTACAGTGAATGGATTTTCTGCGCGTTTGGTCGAAGTTGATGGCAAACCTGCGCTGGTCGAAAATAATATAAAATAATCATAGCTATGAAGGGATACGTTGTCCTGATATCAGTCGTTGCTGCATTGGGCGGACTTTTATTCGGTTTTGATACCGCAGTTATCTCGGGTACGATCAACTTTATTCAGCCCTATTTCGGCTTGTCTGAAACTGGACTGGGCTGGACGGTAAGCAGTTTGCTGTTTGGATGCATTGGAGGGGTTTTCCTGGCGGGAAAGGCCGGTGACCACTATGGCCGGAAAAAAGTACTGATGATGGCCGCCCTGTTGTTTCTTGTTTCGGCGGTCGGAAGCGCTTCCGCTCACTCACTTGTATTTTTCCTGGTTGCACGTATTCTTGGCGGACTTGCAGTTGGTGTGGCATCCATCCTTTCGCCCATGTATATTGCCGAACTTGCACCGGCCAAATACCGCGGGACACTGGTATCCCTGAACCAATTGGCCATTGTGATCGGCATTCTGGTGGCATTTTTCAGCAATTATCTGCTGGTCGGATCCGGGGAAAACAACTGGCGGTGGATGTTGCTGGTGATGGCTGCACCTGCCGTATTGCTGTTCTTTAGTTTGTTTATGGTACCTGAAAGTCCGCGCTGGCTGGTTGCCCGTGGAAGAACAGATGAAGCGCTTCAGATATTGATAAAAACTTCAGGAAAGGAATCTGCCGGTACAGAATTAGCCGATATTGAACAAACCCTGACCAAACATGAAGAATCTACTTTCAGCGATTTGCTTGCACCGAAAATCAGGCCACTACTTTTTATTGGAATTATTTTGGCTGTTTTTCAGCAGATTACCGGAATCAACACGATCATGTATTACGCGCCAAAAATATTTGCCAATGTAGGCCAGTCGAACGATTCGGCCTTGATGCAAACGATTCTGATTGGAGGGACGAACCTTATTTTCACGCTGGTGGCCATGGTTTTGATCGATCGTTTCGGACGGAAACTATTGATCCAGATAGGCTCATCAGGCATGATGCTGATGCTTGCAGGACTGTCGGCATTGTTTTTCACAAACCATACTTCAGGCATCCTGGTATTGATATTTATACTTGGGTACATTGCCTTTTTTGCAGCTTCGCTGGGACCTGCACTCTGGGTTGTTGCAGCCGAATTGTTTCCCAACCGATTGCGTAGCAAGGGAATGTCGATTGCCATTGTTTCGCTTTGGACCGCATGTACCATCGTAACCATTGTTTTTCCCATCATGCTTGAAAAACTTAGCGGTGGGATCACTTTCCTGATTTTTGCATTGATCTGTCTGGCCAATCTCCTTTATGTCTGGCGATATGTCCCAGAAACGAAAGGTAAAACACTGGAAGAACTGGAAAAGCAATTTGCGGAAAAGTAACTCATATCTCATATCTTATAACTCATATCTCATAACTTATAACTCATATCTCATATCTTATAACTCATATCTCATAACTATGCAGTATACCATTGCCATTGATCTAGGTGGAACGGTCATTAAAATTGGGCTGCTGAAGGAAGGTTGCCTCATTGACCGGAAGGAAATTGTTGCCAGATCCGCTTCAGGGTTAAAACCTCAGCTGCCTGAACTGAAAGGGGCCATAGACGAAATATTAACATTCAACCGGATAACTCAGACGGATGTGCTTGGCATTGGTTTCTCTTTTGCCGGACTGGTTGATTCGGTGCAAAGCAGGATTCTGTCTACGAACCAAAAATACGACGATGGACCTGAAACTGATCTTGTCGGTTGGGCGCAGGGAAAATGGAACCTACCGCTGTTCGCGATGAACGATGCCCGGATGGCCTTGTTGGGCGAGTGGCAACATGGGGCAGGAAAAGGTTGTTCCGACTTGGTTGCGATCACTCTGGGCACTGGCATTGGATCGGCAGTTTTGATTGGAGGGGAGTTGTTAATTGGTAAACATTTTCAGGCAGGAAACCTTGGCGGACACTTTGTGGTGAACCACAAGGGAACTGTCTGCACTTGCGGAAACATTGGCTGTGTTGAAGCCGAAGCATCCACATGGCGGTTGCCTTCGTTGCTGAAAGAGCATCCGGGGTTTGCTGATAGCACAATGAAAAATGAAGAAGTTCTTGATTTCAGGGCACTTTTTTATTATGCCAAAAATAACGACAAGGTTGCAAAAGAAGTACTTGATCATTGCCTTTCGGCATGGGCAGCCGGAATCATTACCATGATCCATGCGTTTGATCCGGAAATGATTATCCTGAGTGGCGGGATCATGAAGAGTTCTGAGATTATATTACCGGCCCTTCAGGAAAAGGTGAACCAGCTTGCCTGGACCCCATGGGGAAAAGTGAAGCTGGTTGAGGCGAAATACCCAGACTCAGCTGCTTTGTACGGAGCTGATTATTTGGTTCGCTCATCCATGAAAAGTATGGAATAAAAATGAAAAACCACATAGGAACTTAGTTCACTGCTGGAATATTTCTATGTGCCCTATGTGTCTATGTGGTGAAATAAAATAGGTAGATGAAGAAAAGATATTTAAACAAACCCTCGAAATTCAACAATCTTCCGGTTGTTGAGATAAAAAACAGCCAGTTTAAAGTAGAGAACGGCTGGGAGGCAATTTGTGACAGGTTGAACAAAGAGATTTCATCCCTGTCAGGAAAGAAAAAACTGGTAGTAATTGAAACTTATCAGGGAGTCATTCATGAAGAACTGATGGCCAATCTGGAGAAAGGCCTTAAACCGGATCGATTTATTCAGGCCGTCAATTTCATGAATACTGAAGATGAAATCAAGAAGCTGGTATTCCCCGATGTGACGGACGACAGGATTTTCGGTTTTCTGACCCGCCTGACGATGGATGCCTTTTTCGATCCTGAAAAAGTAAAATCCATTCAATCAGAAATAGGAAAAACTGAAAGTGGTACAATCATAATTTATGGTAGCGGTGCTGCTTTGCTCTGCCTGGAACCTGATTTGCTGGTGTATGCAGACATGGCCTGCTGGGAAATCCAACTCCGGATGCGCAAACATTTGGTCGATAACCTGGGCGTAAAGAACCGCGATACGGCTGACTGGATGCTTCTCTACAAACAAGGCTTCTTTGTGGATTGGCGCGTTTGTGACAGGTTGAAAAAGACTTTGTTCGATAAATGGGACTTTCTACTCGATACCAACAAGATTGGTCAACCTAAAATGATCGAAGGCAGCGCCATTATGGAAGGGCTTAGAATTGCTATTAACCGGCCTTTTAGCGTGGTTCCCTTTTTTGATCCCGGCCCCTGGGGTGGACAGTGGATGAAGGAGGTTTGCAACCTGGATCCATCGGCTCCCAATTATGCATGGTGTTTCAATTGTGTTCCTGAAGAAAACAGCCTGTTGCTGAAGTTTGGTGATGATGTGATTGAGATCCCGTCCATCAACCTGGTGTTCCGTCATCCGCGTGAATTGTTGGGTGATCCGGTTCACGGGCGTTTTGGCGATGAATTTCCGATCCGTTTTGACTTTCTGGATACCATGGAAGGTGGCCATCTGAGTCTGCAGGTGCATCCGTTAACCGAATACATTCAGGAGAAATTCGGGTTGCATTACACACAGGACGAGAGTTATTACATGATGGACACCGAAGAGGATGCCATTGTTTACCTGGGTTTGCGCGAAGGTGTTGATAAGGATGCGATGCTCGCTGAGCTGGAAGAAGCCCAGGAGGGTGGAGTACCTTTCAATGCCGAAAAGCATGTGCAGACCTGGCCAATGAAAAATCATGACCACGTGTTGATTCCGGCCGGTACCATCCATTGTTCGGGAAGGGGTAGTATGGTTCTCGAAGTCAGTGCAACGCCCTTTATTTTTACGTTTAAATTGTGGGACTGGGGCCGTCTGGGAATGGATGGAAAACCCCGGCCCATCAACATAGAACACGGGAAAAGGGTGATTCAATGGGACCGCACCACTGAATGGACACGCGCAAATCTGGTCAACAGGATTGATAAAGTTGCCGAAGGTGAGGGCTGGATAGAAGAACGGACCGGTTTGCACGAAATGGAATTCATTGAAACCCGCCGTCATTGGTTTACCCAAAAGGTTGAACACCATACCAACGGCGGGGTTCATGTAATTTGTCTGGTTGAAGGCGATGAGGTGATTGTTGAAAGTCCGACCCTTGCTTTTGAACCTTTCGTGGTCCATTATGCCGAAGTGTTTATTGTTCCGGCCAAAGTGGGAGCATATACAATTCGTCCTCATGGACATGGCGAAGGACAAAGATGTGGCACATTAAAAGGATATGTTAGAAATTAGCATTTCAAAACTATGAATTTTTATCCGGGATTTGATATCCAACCAACCATTGAGCCGATGGGTTTTGCCTACGGACCTGAAGTTTTTGGTCCGGCGGTTGAAAACCGCACACTCGATTCCATTCGCAAAAGTTTGCGCGATCCACGATGTGTCGGATCAGATCCGGTGTATTCTATTGCCATGAATGTGGGGAAAAAGGTGCATTTGCCAATTCTCGAAAAACTCCATCTGTTGTATGGAGCCGTAACCTACGCTGCCGGTCGTTTGGGAGATGAGCCTGTTCGCAGCCAGGGGCATATCCACAAGGTTTCACCACTTTCAGGCTGGTCGACGCCCGAAGTATACGAGATATGGTCTGGCAGGGCCATCATCTATATGCAGGAAACGGCCAATGATCAGCCCGGACGATGTTTCGCCGTAGTTGCCAATACCGGCGAGGTGGTAATTGTTCCGCCGAATTGGGCCCATGCTACCATCAGTGCAGATTCGGGGCAACCGCTTACCTTTGGCGCCTGGTGCGACCGCGAATATGGATTTGAATACGATGGCGTTAGGGCCCATAAAGGACTGGCATGGTTTCCTCTCCTTGCTGAAAATGGTGAAATCCGTTGGCAGAAAAATCCGAATTATATGGCTGGTGAATTGACTGTCAAGAGTCCGGGAAAATATGCCCAACTTGGGATCGAACCGGGGAAACCCATTTATACCCAGTTTGAGGAAAATCCCATGAAATTCTTATTTGTGCCACAACCTCAGTTGGTTAAAGAGGTTTGGATTGATTTCATACCCTAATCCAACTTTTACCTGGCATTTTCGTATTGAATACAGAGGATGGTAAAATTTATTTTTAGGAGTGTTTCCGGTAGATCCCGGGTATATTCGTTACTTTAGATGCATTATAAAATATTTAAATATATGTGTAATGAGAAGATGTGCGTTTTAAATTGGTGGTTCGAAAATCTAATGCAATACTAAAATAAAAGTTATTCTCAGTGTCATGTTAAAATTTAAAATTATGTACCGTATATTTCGATTAAGATGGTTGCTGGTAGTTTTAATTCTTAGTATGAACCTGCATGTTAAGGCACAGACGCAACGACTGCAACAATTAGGTGCAGAAATATATTTGGAGCCTGGACAAACTCCCCAACAGGTTGATCATTGGGTGAAAGAATTGTCTGATAATAAAATGCCCATTGCAAGGGTATTCATGATGTGGAATTATCTTGAACCAAAACCAGGGGAATGGGATTTTACATTGTATGATGCGTTATTTAGGGCTGCCGAAAAGTATGGTGTAAAAATAACTGCAACCCTTGTACCTAATTCTCCGCCTTTTTTCTGGGGAAAGGACTTTTTTTACATAACACATATCATGCGTATGTATCCAAAGAAGGAGTATAGGGAAAGATCGAAAAGCTACATTAAAAAGGTTGTAGAACGTTATAAAAACAGTCCGGCTTTAGACTCCTGGTGGTTATACAATGAACCCAGTGGAATTCCCCATGTAGAGAAATTTGCTGTTGACGAGTTTAAAAAATGGTTGAAAGTTAAATATAATTGGGAAACAAAAGAGAAAAATCAGGTCGTTATATTGGCTGATGTAAGGTGTTTAACGATGCAGGATATTAAAGGAATTGAAACATTTGTACGTAATGGCAACAAGATTATTGCTACAGGCTTAACAGGATTATTTGATGAAAATGAAAAAACATGGGTAGTAAACCGTGAATTTCCTTTGGCGAGGACCTTTGGTGGTTCTATACAAGAGATTTTTTCAGAATCAGGGCATTTCAGAATCAAATTAGATGAATATAAAGATTCATTTCCAATGCAGCTTTGGTACACGCAAATACTTCCGGGTACGGGGAAGGTAGTAGGTAAGTATGATGGTAAACCTATTGCAGTTAGGAATAATTATGGGGATGGAACTGTATTATGGATCCCAGCCATGATAGATATTGGTGCATGGGCCGACAATGACAATAGTCTTGCATATCTGCTCAGGAAAGAAACGGAGCTTGCAACTAAAAATATTCCTTTCCGTTTTGATGCTTTGCATAAAGATTGTTTTATGCATACACTAAAAACAGCAGAAGGTTATATTACTGTGATCGTCAATGGGAATAGCGATACGGAAAAGATTGATATTATTTCCTCCAAAACAGATAGGGCAAAATTATTATACGGAGAAGGATGGGATGCCGCACAACACTTATTAACCATAACGCCCAGTGAAACGGTAGTGCTTAAATGGGAATAATCCAACTTCAAGAACATCAGCCAAGTTACATTTGGTTATTTTAATGTTAAAGATACATGAAAAACGGGTATAAACGAATTGATTGTGTTGATATTCAGTTTGAAGACAATCTTGCCGTTCCGAAGTACCGGCAGATTATTGGGGCCATTCAGCAAAAAATAAAAGCTGGTGAGATAAAGAAAGGCGATAGAATTCCATCGCTGAATCAATTTTGCAAACAATATTCTCTTTCGCAGGACACCGTTTTGATGGCTTATAACGAACTAAAAGCAAAGGGAATCATTACTTCACAAGTGGGAGAGGGGTATTTTATTCAAAATGGATATACTGATTTCAAACACAACGTATTGCTTGTTTTTGACCGGCTTACAGCCTACAAGGAGGAGCTGTACGATGCCTTTAAAGAGGTTTTGAAAGGGGAAGGTAGTGGGCAGATCTATTTTCACCACAACAACCTGAAGATGTTCCAGACCATTATCGAAGGTGCGATCGGAGACTATTCCGAATATGTAATTATGCCTGTCGATCATCCTGATGCATTTTCCGTGATAGGAAAACTGCCTGATAGAACCCGGCGATGCGTTTGTAGTGGCCGACGACCGTGATCTGGAATTCCTGGTTCGTTATTCAATTGAAAAACAAATGGTTTTTGGAACTGAAATAGGAATTGTTTCCTACAATGAAGCACCCCTGAAAGGGATCGTTGCAACCGGGATAACGACCATCTCCACCGATTTTGCCCAAATGGGTAAAAGGATGGCCACGATGATTTTAGGAGGTAAAAAGGAAAAAATTGACAACCCTTTCCTGCTAATTCTACGTAAATCATTTTAAATAACGGATAACAATTTGCTTTGAAGAAATAAAAATTAATTTATACATAGGACAAAGGATATGGGAACTGAAGTAAAATTGACGACTAATCCTGGAATTAGAAAGGATAGTAATCCGGATTTTTTTAGAAGATGGACTATCATCACAACGATAGTTTTAGCTTTATTGGCATTCCAATCATGCAAAACACGCTCCGACAATGACGATACTATTGAGTCAAAAGTTAACGGGTTACTATCTCAGATGACCCTGGAGGAAAAAGTTGATTTAGTCAGTGGACTGGGCTTTAAAACCAAAGCGATCAAAAGGCTCGGAATCCCGGAAATTGTAATGACAGATGGAGGAATCGGCCCCAATAGAGGTGGGAAATCAACTAATTATTCTGCTACGATCAATTTTGCAGCAGCGTTTGACACCAGGCTTATGCGCCAGGTTGCTGAAAACATGGGTGAGGAAACTCATATTGCTAAAAGTGATATGTTTTTAGCACCTATGGTCAATATCATTCGAACACCATTCGGAGGTAGGGCGTTTGAACTGTTTAGCGAAGATCCCTACCTGACTTCCCGCATGTGCGTCGAGTTTGTGAAAGGAGTGCAAAGTAAAAATATAATTACCTGTACAAAAGTAATCGCGGTTAATAATCAGGAATGGAACAGGTTTGATGTTGATGTTAAAGTAAGTGAGCGTGCTTTACAGGAAATCTATTTGCCTGCCATTAAAGCTGCTGTTCAGGAGGGAGATACCTGGACAATTATGGCAGCATATAATTCTATTAATGGTGATTATGGTTGTGAAAATAAACATCTGCTGACTGATATTTTGAAAGATGATTGGGGATTTACTGGCGCAGTTGTTTCTGACTGGGGCGGTGCGCGTTCAACAGTAAAAATGGCCAATTCAGGCCTTGATCTTGAAATGCCGATGGCTTTGTTTTACGGCGACAAACTTTTAAATGCAGTTAAAGAAAAGCAGGTTGAAGAAAAGGTATTGGACGATAAAGTCAGGCGATTACTCCGCGTAATGTTTAAAGCCAAATTATTTGAGAAATCTAACGTGGATTACGGCCCATCCGATACACCCGGAAGGCGGGCGCTAGCGCTCCAGGCAGCACAAAAAAGTATCGTACTATTGAAAAATGACAATAATCTTTTGCCTTTAAAAAATGATAAGCTCAAATCTATTGCGGTCATTGGCCCCAATGGCGATGTTGCTCAAATGTCTGGTGGCGGCAGCGGTTTTCTTGAAGGGAATTATGCAATTTCCCCTTTTGACGGGATTACGGCAAAAACCAAAGGAAAAACCACCGTTCATTTTGAACGCGGAATTAAACCGGAGCGAATGGTACTTCCAATTGCCGGGCAGGAATATTATTTTTTGCCTGATGGAAATCCTGGAATAAAAGCGGAATATTTTAACAATCGTGATCTTGAAGGAAAGCCTGTCTTAACCCAGACAGAAAAATCAATCGATTTTGATTGGGGATTTGGAGATGGCCAGGATCCGGGGAAAATGGGCTCTCCGGATTCTGGTATTGTCAATATTAATAAATGGTCAGCACGCTGGACCGGTAAATTCAAATCTCCCGGAGAAGGATGGTACGAGATCGGCATGGCTGCAGATAATGGGGTCCGACTTTACCTCGACGGTAAAAAGATACTCGATTGTTGGATTGATTCACGTCCAAGTAAATTTAAGATTGCACCGGTAAAAATGATAGCTGGTCATCTTTACGACCTGAAAGTTGAATTTTACGAGAATATGGGGAGCGCTTGTTGTAAACTCGGTTTGGCACCGCTCGATAAAAGCAACAAACTGCAAAGAGCTGTCAAACTTGCTAAAGAAAGTGATTTAGTCGTTTTGTGCCTTGGTTTAAATAAAGAGATGGAGGGGGAATCAACGGACAGGGAGGAGCTTACACTTCCTGCAAAGCAGTTGGAACTGTTGGATAAAATAGTAAAAGCAAATCCTCGTACCATTGTTGTACTAAATAATGCTACTCCAATTTTAATGACTGGTTGGATGGATAAAGTTCCTGCCATATTAGAAGCATTTTATCCGGGCCAGGAAGGTGGGAATGCCTTGGCTGATATACTATTCGGGGATGTAAATCCTTCAGGTAAATTGCCAATAACCTTGATGAAAAGGTGGGAAGATTCGTCCGCTTACGGAACCTATCCCGGAACTAAAAAATTAGCAGACTACAAGGAAGGCATCTTTGTGGGATACCGCCATTTCGATAAAGAAAAAATTGAACCGCTATTCCCGTTCGGATATGGCTTATCTTATACATCATTCGAATATTCCGGAATTAAACCGGATAAACCGGTCATGGAACAAAATGATACCCTCACCGTTAGCCTGAGTGTTAAAAACACTGGCAAGATGGATGGGGATGAAGTCGTCCAGCTATATATTCATGATGAAATAGCAAGTGTTGAAAGGGAAGTAAAAGCCTTGAAGGGTTTTGAAAGGGTAAGTCTGAAAGCAGGAGAAAGCAAAAAAGTTTCTTTTAAAATTGATAAAAGCCACCTGAGTTTTTTTGATACTGCATCGAAGAAATGGGTTGCCGAGACAGGCAAATTCGAAGTGCTTATCGGGAGTTCATCGAAAGACATCCGCTTGAAACAACAATTTAATCTAAAGTAATATAAATGTCTTATACCCAACTTTAGATGCATCATAAAATATTTACAAAATTCCATAAACATGCAAAATCATAAAAACTGGCACGAAAAACACAAGGAAACCCTAAGCTTTGGCAGTCGTTTAGCGGATTCTGTCGCAAAAGGAATGGGGTCCTGGAGTTTTATTATTATTCAAACAATCCTGGTTATACTGTGGATGGGATTAAACCTGGTTGGATATATTTATCATTGGGATGTTTACCCTTTTATTTTGCTTAACCTGGTTTTCTCTACCCAGGCAGCCTATGCGGCGCCCATTATTATGATGTCGCAAAACCGGCAAAGCGACAGGGACAGAGTTCAGGCTCAAGCTGATTATCAGACCAATATCGATGCAAAGCTGGAAATTGAAGCTTTGGCAAAGAAGTTGAATTCGATTGAGGCTGATAAGTTGGACAAGATCATTAAAATGCTGGAAGAGGGTAAAATTTAATTGAGATCCGTTCTCAGGTTTCCTGGTTCTACATTTTTACAGTCACAGACTGCCCTTCACCTTTTACCTTCAGCCTGATATAGGTCGCTTTCCCATAGATATCTTCAACGTTGCAAAACCCTTCTGAACCGCTATCAAGCAGATCGTTGTATGAATCGAATTTCTTCAGAATGGTTTTACCTGCGACCACCTCTTTTGCCTCTAATCCGTGCACCTTTGCGAGGTAGTGCAAGAAAGTAGGAGTGTAATTTCTTTCCTGTTTTGAAAATTCAATTTTGACGCAGTCCCTCACTTTCGAAAGGGAAATATTCTGTTTGAAATATTGTCCTTTCTCATAATTATAGGTGTGGCCATCGTCATCGTAAAGTGGAAAATTGGTTGTTTTTTCAGTTGGGAACATGTCAAGGTTAATCGTCTTCGCATCTCTCTGTCCAACGTACTGCATGATCTCCTGGGTTGGTATAATTGCGCCATCTTTGATAAAAATTGGAATATCCTTCCATGAATTTTTATCGATGGCATAATCAATATGTTGTTTGCCTTCATACGTTTTCCCTTTGGTGTAGTCAATCCAGTTACCCTCAGGCAAATAAATTTTCTGCGACACAGCAGCTGAATCCATTACGGGGGAAATGAGCAGGTAGTCGCCATACATAAATTCGTTGGTTATATCCCTTACTTCCTTATCATTCGGGTATTCGATAACCAGCGAACGGGATATCCCGATCATATTTTCATGCTTCACGCGGTCGTAGGAGTAGGCATAAGGTATCAGGCGATAGCGCATATTTACAATCTCCCTCGATAAGCTTTCAACTTTTTCCCCAAAGAACCATGGCTGCTTTTGTTCATTCAACATGCCATGAAGGAAGAACAAAGGAGAGAATGCTGCCAGCTGAAGGCTCCTGACATAAAGCTCGTTGCTCAACTTTGGCTTATTCCCGAAGGCACTTGAGCAAAATCCCCAAACCGGGATTAAGGCATTATTGGCAGCAATAAGTTTTAAACATTGCGCCTTCAAATCGGTAAAAGTAGGATAATTGTCGCCCGACCATAAACCATATGCATATTTCTGTGATCCCATGTAGGCAGTACGGTTGATTGAGAAAACGCGTTCGTTGCCGATCTTTCGCTGCTCTTCGTAAATGGCCCTTTGCATGTAGTGGTTGTTCAGGTTTCCCAAACCAAACTTCCCGGGATTTCTTATGTCTGCCTCATCGTTTAAAAATCCAAGCATCCCTTTTTTAAATCCACCTTCCATCAGGTGCCCTGCCCACCATTCGCGGCATTCAGGGATCCTGAAGTCGAGGGTTCTGCAAGGTCGTCTGACAAAATAGTCTATGTCAATGTTTAGTTCAGGGTACTCAAAATGGTGCGTTTCGGCGAACTTGCCTTGTTGGGTATCGGTACTGTCAGCATTTGTTAGAATGATACGCGGTTTTGTAATGCCAATCATTTTCAATCCGTTGTCTTTGGCCCAATTGGATAGCTCTCCGGTAGCGCCACCCGGGAACTTCTTACCCCAGCGTACTTCACCGAAGTTATCTTCGCCCCATGCCATCCAGTCAAAATCAAGCATAAACCAATCGAATGGGATCTTTTTCTCACGGTAATTTCTGATGTGGGTTTTGAGCTCGGCTTCGTCAATTCCCCACTCCAGTTGTCCAAACCCTGTGTTCCATTTTGGGAACATGGGAGGCATTCCGGCAATATTTCCTGCCCCGCTGATAATTTCTTTGGGGGTTCCCACCAGAATATAGTATTCAGTATTCTTGCGTGAACAATTGGAGAAAGAAAGTTCCCCTTCATTGTTTGAGATTTGGCCCCCATTTGTATTCATGACTACTCCATATCCACTTGACGACCAGATAAAAGGAGCGCCTGATCCTCCTTGTATAAATGCCTGTATGGTTGAATTCTTATTTCGTAGTAATGTACCATCGTTCGAGTGGCTGCCATAAGTATAAACCCCGTAAAAATTATCCGATGCCTCATGTGTAAAGGTGACGCCTCCGCTAGGATTTACCTCTTTGGATGAGAGCAATAACTTACCCATTGAATCATATACCGAGACCCGTAGCAGGGCTTTTGAAATTTTCACCAGCATAGATGCAGTCCGAATTTCCACATACTCTTTTTGCTGATCGATTGTTGCCTTCACCGGATCCCATTTTTTATTTTCATCAACTACAGGAGTGCCGGGCGACACCTCACCGTCTGGCCGGTAATCAATCTTCAGGATTTTTTCTGAGCACAATTCCACGACACAAATGGTACTTCCTGATTTCAAGGTAAGCTTTCCATTGGTTGAATTTCCAATTGCCTGAATATTAAAGAGAAAAGCCATGGTTACGCACAGCATTGGAAAGAATAGTGATAATTTGTTAATTTTCATAGTTGTTGGTTTTTGGAGCTGTTGGCCCTATTTTTTAATAAATTCAAACAATGTCATTTCATTGATCTTTAGACTTTTTATTTTCAAGCGATATGTTGCATTTACTTGTGCTTCAGAAACAATCGCGCCATTTTCGCTGTACTCTTTCATTTCGTATTTCCCGGTTACGGACTTAATCCATGGTGCAAGGTCCACATTAAAGTCCACCGCTTGTTTTATATTGGAGGTGTTGATGATTATCATGATTGCCCGGTCAGGCAACGTATAAGCGCAGGTATGAATCTCTTTGAGCGGTTTGGTGAGAAGACATTCCCCTATCAATTCCCCCTCTGTAAAATAGGGTAGAAATTGTTTTTTTAGTTTGGCACATTGTTTCAGTGCTTTGCTGAGATCCTGATAGTTGGAGATGTAGTCCGAGCCATTGATCGACTCAGCCTTGCGGGGGAATATATTCATGTAAAGGTTGTCGGCAAAGGCTTTTTTGACTGCCAAAGGTGAGGAGCTAATGCAGGAATTGATCCTGGGTGAGGGAAAGGCGCTGGTCAGCACTTTGCGGTCCATGTAACCGTCCCAATTCCAGGTGTAATCAAGAAAACCGGAATCCAATTCAAAGTTTAACAATTCCTCCCCCGAGAAGGTACCCTGCGGGTCCCTCTGCTTTGCATAATCCATGATCTGTTTGGCAAGAGAGATCATATTGGGTTCAGGGTCCGGGGTAGTGTAGAACTGGTCCCAGCAAAAAGAAGTGATACCTATGTCGGCCAAATGTTTCAACCCCTCAAGGACATCCTTCTGCCAGAGCTTATTGGTAGGACCTGCTTGTACGGATGCCATATATGTCGCATAATTTGGGTTCCTGGTAGGAATCAGTTCGGTATGGTAGGTCCAGCCTTTGTTATCCAGTACTTTCAAATTGTAGCGTGGCGCCGTTTTCTGGTTGGCCTGAAGCACCGAGATAAACGGGACAAGATTTACCCCCAGCTTCTTACACTCCTTTACGGCGGTTACCATATCCTCTTCTGTCCCCAGATGTGCAAATGGCTTTGGCAATGGCAACGTAAAAGCCTCACACCAGGCCCAAATCACCATCTCATCAAGTCCGTTTTCTTTGCTCTCCGCGGCAAGTTTAGGCAGGTCCCTGAAGGTAAAGAGGGCATCCTTCGGGTCGGCTGGTTGGTACTGGCTCATTAATACGGTTCGAAAGCCGATCCCTTCCTGAACATGTTTTGGTAACGGATAGTAACGCTTGTAATTTTGTTTTACCCAGGCTTTGTAAGGTGCCATACCGGCTGCCCATCCATTTTGGTGGGGAGTAAGCACCCAATCTCCGCTTTGCCAGGTCTCCCCTTTTTTGATCGTGGTATCGTTCAGGCACATCATTCGCAGCTTTGGTTCCAGTTCCGACAGGCGCAACCGCACCGGAACCTGCGGGTCCCAGCCCCATCGCCTAGGAAACAGGCTTATCCCTCCGTTGAGACCACCCAAATCCATCCAGCGAACTACCATATCCTTGTTTCTCATCATCCCGCTTCCAACATATTGCACCGAATAATTGGCAGCATCGATCATGTAAGGAGTGCTCTCCTTTGTATCATCTTTGGCAAGATCTACAAACGGAAGGTTGGCAAAATTGCCTGTACGAAAATAAGTGTTTTGCACTCCGGCAACGGGAAGCAATCCTGATAAATCAGGAAAAATCACCTGACGCACATTGGTACCTGATAGGTTAATGATTTTTGCAGTCATGAGGATGGATTTGCCATCGGGGGCTGCCACCAGCTTAACGGTTGCCGAAACCTTGCCGTCTATGTTGAAGTTGGTCCGGCTCAATCCGAGCCTGTCCCAGAATATGACCACTGAATCAGGATAGACCGCAACATCCGCTCCCTGAGAAAAACGGGAAGCCAACCTTAACACTTCAAACTCCTTAACAGGATACGCTAGGTCAATCATTCCGGCCAGATCGGGTTTTGAGTCCATTATCGTTCCTGCCCCAGTGTAGCTCATCTTTAGTATACTTCCAGAGTTTGCATCCAGTACCAGGTGCAATCCATTGAGTGTAGCCTCTTTGGTCTTATTCTCCTTCTCTGCTGCAAGACATTGAAAAGTAGAAATGACAACCAATGCTAAGGCTATCGTCAGTACATTTTTTTTCATTTTTTTCATTGTAATCGCGAACTTATCATCCCAATAATGTCATAAATCATCTGTTTAAGTGAATCGAAATTATTACAAATCTAATGAATGTTGTCAGTATATGGAAAGAACAGTGACCAATAGGGTACTTTTTACCTATTAAAAGAGGAAAACTATGATATAAAGCCTTGATAGTAAATTTCTTTTTATTCCCTGTGTGTCGTAATTTTCCTCTTTGTTGTGAATTTTATATTGAAATATTACGAAGAATTGTAAATTTGATCTTTCAATTTCCATTGATCATATAATAAACCAAATACTTATGAAAACCAAAATTCTTTTTCTTTCTATTTTTTTATTGGCCTGCCTGCTTGGGCAGGGTCAGATTAAAGTTGCCACCGTTTTGGGCGACAACATGGTTCTTCAGCGCAATACAGAGGTAAAAATCTGGGGCAAGGCCAAACCCGGCGAGAAACTGACTGTCAAAGCAGGCTGGGTTGCCGGTCAGGCGAATACGACTACCAACGACAAAGGCGACTGGATAGTTAAATTGAAAACCACCAATGCCGGCGGACCTTATACCATCACAATTGGCTCTCCAAAAGAGAAGGTACAACTCAAAAACATCTTGTTGGGTGAGGTGTGGCTCTGTTCAGGTCAGTCGAATATGGAGATGCCCATGGCAGGATATGGCGATTCCCCCATCAACGGCTCCAACGATCTCCTTTTGGATGCGGACAACGATCAAATCCGGCTCTACAATGTGACAAAGGCTATAAGTGCAGTCCCTGTTGATACCTGTACTGGTAAATGGAGTGCAGCGACAGCCGAAACCGCATCCGGGTTTAGTGCAGTTGGCTATTTGTACGCCAGACTGCTGCAGCAAAGACTTAAAGTTCCGGTTGGGGTTATCAGTTCAGACTGGGGTGGTTCTGCCATCGAAGCATGGATGAGCCACGAAACGATTCTTCCTTTTACGGAAGCATATGCCCGGACAACCCAGGCAAAATCAGCAGTAAACCAACGGGCCTCCAACCTCTATAATGGCATGATTTCACCAATCATCAATTATACCATCAAAGGGGCTATTTGGTACCAGGGCGAATCCAATATCGGCAATTACAAGGATTATGTGGCATTGCAGGCGGCCATGGTAGCCAATTGGCGAAAGGATTTCGGGGTAGGGGAGTTCCCCTTCTATTTTGTACAGATCGCTCCTTACGTGTACGGCAACAGCAAGGCCATCAATTCGGCCTTGCAGCGTGACGAACAGTTTAAGTCTGTCTCTCAGATTTCAAACAGCGGAATGGCTAGTACCATTGATATCGGGGAGGAAAAGAACATCCATCCGGCAGAAAAATTGGTTGTTGCCAAACGGCTGGCCCTTTGGGCTTTTGCCGAAACCTATGGCATCAAAGGCATTATGTACAAATCTCCCGCTTTTTCCAAAATGGTTGTGAAAGATACCCTTGCGGTACTTTCTTTTGACAATGTTGCTTCTGGCCTGAGCACTTTTGGAAAAGAGGTAAACTGCTTCGAGATTGCCGGACCGGACAGCATTTTTTACCCTGCCAAACTGGCCATCAAAGCTAAACAGGCGAATGTTTGGTCACCAAAAGTGAAGACACCGGTTGCAGTTCGTTATGCCTTTAGCAATTTTCCGGTTACCAGCGGCTATTTGTACAATACGGCCGGTTTGCCGGTACCATCGTTCAGAACGGATAACTGGGGGAAATAGGCAAAGGTTCTGAATTTAGGACTTTTACCCGGGGAAAGTTATCTCAATCACCGACTGGAAGAAC
>CAYHQN010000017.1:0-44595 GCA_964358545.1 uncultured Tangfeifania sp.
TCAGGTACATCATGGTTTTCATCCCGGGCATTTGCTGCGTTCCTGCACCAGTCATCTCATTGTTGTACTTCACGTAAAGGATGTTGGTAATGGTCATCAACAGACAGAATAGACTGACGTGGTTACCAAAGCCGAATGGAACGGTAAACGGTAAGGTCATGATTGAGTCATACGTAGATAAGTCGGATGCCCACAGAAAGCTTTGCTGACGCAGTTCAATTGAAATTGGAAAGAAATAGAACATGGCAATCAAAATAGGCATTTGAAGAACCATGGGAAGACATCCTCCCATTGGGTTTACCCCTGCTTTCTTGTAAAATGCCATAACTGCCTGTTGTGATTCCAGCTTTTTGTCGTCACCGAATTTCTTTTGAATCTCCTCAATTTCAGGTTTCAACAGCCTCATTTTAGCAGTGGAAATGTATGATTTGTAGGTAAAAATCAGTGTGAGCAGTTTGATATAAATGGTAAGTAAAAGGATAATCAAACCATAATTGCTGATGTACCTGTGCAGAAAATCAAACGCCGGTATGACGATGTATTTGTTTACCCATCCAATAATTGTCCAACCGAGAGCAAGTTGCTCTTCCATTCCTAAATCATACTGATTCAGGGTGTTGTACTGATTGGGGCCAAAATAGATATTGGCGGGAAAATGCTCACTTCCTTTAATATCCAGAGGAATGGTCATATCCGCAGTCATCTCTGCCACATAGGATGAATCCAAATCAGTTTTTTTTGTTGATATCTGTGCATTTTGGAACGCCTGATCAGCTATCACCACAGAAGAGAAAAACTGTTGTTTGAAACCGATCCATTTTACTTTGGTGGAGAGGGACTTTGACTCGGATTTGGTTGGTTCAAGTTTATCAACAACGTCTTTATCAAACTTATAGAAAATAGTAGACTGATTATTTTCACCAAATTTTGACATTTTCTCCTGCCTTGGCATGTTAATACTCCAAAGGAAATCAACAAATTCGGAGTTGGCCCCTGTCACTTTCTTCAACCCCGATGTTTTGATGTCAAAACCAACCAGATAGGAGTTGTGCTTCAAGGTATAAACATATTCAATGGATACGTTGTTACCTGCATCCAGAAGCATAGAGACCGATTTTGAATCCCCTGGATTATCCTTGTTGAATTTTTCGCGTCCCTCTTTCCCGGTAGGTACTTTGGAGGTAGCAACTGTTACAAGGCTCTCTTTAACAGATGGTTGAAAGAAGAAATTGTCTGTCTGAATACTCTTGTTTTGAGAGAAAAAATTCAATCCGAAGCGGTTTGCCTCTCCCTCGAAAAGTACCAGAGGTTTACCGTCGAATCTTTTGTAATCTTTTAGTTCAACAGAATATATTTTACCTCCCTTGTTGGAAAGTACTACTTTCATCAGGTTGTTCTCAAGGGTTACAAATTTTTCCTCACCCTGGGCAGCAATTGAAAATACCCCATATAAATTGGTCAGTTCACCTTGGACGCCGGCAGTGTCTGATTTTATAGTGGATGGTTGAACGGAAGAGAGCTCCACCTGTTTTACACTCTCTTTGGCTTTTATATTGTCGACCAGTGCAATGGAGTCGTTTTTCAACCTTAAACGCTCCAGTTCTTTCTCTGAAGGTTTGTTGAAATAACTGGCAGTAAACAGAATAACAAATATTAGAACCAGTCCTGCGATGGTATTCTTATCCATAAATTAAATTGATTGTTTTTGGGAATATTCGATAACTGCTTTGATAAAAGCAATAAAAAGTGGATGTGGCTGAAGTACAGTACTGCTGTATTCAGGGTGAAACTGAACCCCGACAAACCAGGGGTGATCCGGTATTTCGATCACTTCGACCAGGCCAGTATCGGGATTAAATCCCACAGCTTTCATGCCGGCCTTTTCAAAACTGGCCAAATAGGCGTTGTTGAACTCATAACGATGACGATGGCGTTCGGATATTTTTGTTTTGCCGTAAGCTTTATAGGAATTGGAATCTTTTTTCAGGTTACAGGCATAAGATCCCAGACGCATGGTGCCTCCTTTGTCAATGATGCCTTTTTGCTCATCCATTAAATCAATTACCGGGTATTTCGTTAATTGATTCATTTCGGTTGAATCTGCCCCTTTCAATTTGAGAATATCCCGGGCAAATTCAATCACAGCTATCTGCATTCCAAGGCATATTCCGAAATAGGGAATTTTCAACTCCCTGGCGTATTTTGCAGCGATAATTTTACCTTCGATTCCGCGATGACCAAATCCGGGAGCAATTATAATCCCCTGACAGCCTTTTAATTTCCTTTCAATATTTTCTTCGTTGATCTTTTCGGAATGAATCCACTCTACTTTTACTTTGCATTCGTTGGTAGCTCCGGCATGTATAATCGCCTCAGCTATAGATTTATAAGCATCCCTCAATTCAACATACTTTCCAATGAGGGCAATTTTGACCTCTTTTTTAGGATTCTTATATCTATCCAGAAATTCATTCCAATTTTTCAGATCTGGCTCATTACCAAGCGGGAGTCCTAGCTTTTTCAAAACTATCACATCAAGCTTCTCCTCCTGCATGCGGATCGGAACCTCATAGATGGTAGAGACATCGATCGATTCGATAACTGCCTCTTTACTAACGTTGCAAAACAGAGCCACTTTCCCTTTCAGATCAGGTGTAAGCTGGTGTTCTGTGCGCAGAACAAGCACATCCGGCTGAACTCCGTTCTCCAGCAACTGTTTGACAGAGTGCTGCGTTGGCTTGGTTTTCAGCTCTCCCGACGCCTGTAAATAAGGAACCAGGGTAAGATGGATTATCAGCGCATCGGTGCCTAACTCCCACTTCATCTGGCGAACAGCCTCAATGTAAGGCAAAGACTCAATGTCACCGACTGTTCCTCCAATTTCTGATATGACTACATCAAATTTTTTCTTGGAGCCAAGGTATTTGATGTATCTTTTTATCTCATCGGTGATGTGAGGGATGATCTGTACGGTTTTGCCAAGATAATCGCCCCTTCGCTCCTTGTTGATCACCGACTGGTATATCCTGCCGGTTGTAACATTGTTTGCCTGTGAGGTTGGTGAATTCAGAAAGCGCTCATAATGACCCAGATCGAGATCTGTCTCAGCTCCGTCCTCGGTTACGTAACACTCACCGTGTTCGTAAGGATTAAGGGTGCCGGGATCAACGTTGATGTATGGATCAAGTTTTTGGATGGTGACTTTGTAGCCTCTCGCCTGGAGTAATTTGGCTAACGAGGATGCGATAATTCCTTTACCTAAGGATGAAGCGACACCTCCTGTGACAAAAATGTACTTGGTAGTTGACAAAACTTTCCGGATTTAATTGATCTCCTCTTGTTCGTCGATGATTTTCATCTTCGACTTAAGCTGATCAATTTGTGTTTTTAGTTTATCGATTTGGTCGTTCACCCCTTTTATCAGGGACTGCGCCCCTTCTGAGGTTCCAAAGAAGCCAACGTTGTTGGTCAGGGTATTGATATCGCTTTCCAACTGCCTCAGGCGAACCGAATAGCGGTCCCGCTCCATATTGATTTTAGACCAGCCTCTGGGTAATGAAGCCAAATGTTCAATTTTAGATTTAAACTTGATCATGTTTAAATCCGAATCATCCATTTTAATTTTATTGAACTGATTGTCAATGGCATCATGGTACTTGTTCTGCAGTTCCTCTTTCTTTCTAAAAGGCACATGACCAATCTCGGCCCATCTGTCCTGAAATTTCTTCAGCACCGACAGATCATCTTTGACAATCCCGGTCAGTTTGTACTCTTCAATTTCAGTAACCAATTGCTTCTTCGCTTTCAGGTTTTCATCCTGGTCGCCTGTGACACCGGAAAAATGAGTCTGTTTCTTGTTGAAAAATTCATCACAAGCCGTGCGAAAACGTTTCCAAATCAGCTCTGATTGCTTTCTGGGTACAGGTCCAACATCTTTCCATTTCTTCTGAAGCGTGATCAATTTGTCGGTAGTGGCCTTCCATTCGTCACTATCTTTCAGTCTTTCAGCCTGTTCACAAATGTCAACTTTCATTGCATAGTTCTGCAACAAATGTTCTTTGCTCTTATTCCAGAAATTCCGCTTGTTTTGAAAGAAGGTATCATTGGCTGCCCTGAAACGGTCCCAAATTTTGCTGTTCTCCTTCCTTGGACCGAAACCTGTCTTCTTCCACTCATCCTGAAGAGCGATCACCTTTTCAGTAACATCGTTCCATTCGCGTGGATTGTCAGATACAAAACCCGACAAACCTTCAGCCAATTCACAAAGCTCAATTTTCTTTTGAAGTTGTTCTTTCTGGACTGAGCGCTCCTGCTCAAAATGTTGCTGGTATCTTTTGTTAATAACGGAAGTGGCAATTTTAAAACGGTCCCAAAGCTCCTGTTTATGATCTCTTGGTACAGGACCGATTTCCCTCCAGGATTCGTGCAGTTTTTGCAGCTCCTTGAAGGTAACCAGTGGTTCTTCTGAATTGACTGATAACTCTTCTGCCTTGATGCACAAAAGCATCTTCTGGTCCATGTTGCGTTTCAGATCAAGGTCTCTCAATTCACGGTCAATTTTTACAAAATCATAAAACCGCTCTACCTGGTAGTGGTAGTTTTCCCAAAGGTCTTTGACTTTCGATTGCGGAACCTGGCCAATGGCCTTGAAATTGAGCTGTAACTCATTGAACAGCTGAAATGTATTGTTTAATGAATTCTCACTGTTTACCAGTGTTTTAATCTCTTCTATTATTTCAGTCTTTTTCAGATAGTTCTCCTCCTTGACAGCCTCCATTTTCTTGTTGGATTCGTACCGAAGGTTCTTGTACTCCCTGAAAAGATCTTTTAACTCCAGTTCATAGGAATCAGATTCAGCAAGGAAAAGCCCTTCATCGTTGCCTCCAGCAATGAAAACTGCCTTTTGTTCACCTATTTCGTGGTTTCTGATTTTATAAAAGCAAGCCTTTATGGCGTCTGCATGAGGTTTGATCACTTCAACATCGCCTTCGCCAATGATTTTTCGAAGCGTGTTGATCAGGTTTATCTTGTTGTAAGAGGAGTAATCGTGAATAGGCTGGCCATCTGCCGTTGGTTCATCATCGTGAAATGGATCATCTTCTTCATCAACAACGTCCAATTGAGGCTCGAGGATTGCATCTGTCAATTCGGATTCATTTTCGTGAGAAGGCTCTGCTGCAACAACTTCCACTTCAGTTAATCCGGCAGTCTGAGGTTTTGGCCCTTCAATTACTACAAGTTCCTCGTTTTTAACCTCTTCATCGTTAACAACAGGTTCCGAAGGAACGCCAGTCTCAGGTTTCTGCTCTTCTACTACTACAAGTTCCTCGCTTTTAACCTCTTCATCATTAACAATAGGTTCCGTTGTAATGCCAGTCTCTTCATTCTCTACACCGGTGACAGGTAATTGTTCATTTTCCGGTGAGGAAGCAGGATTCTCCAATTCTTTAGATTTCATGCGTTTATAATTTGTTTCTCAAAGGTCGCATGGAATACCCAAATAATCATTTTCGGTAGGTGTGAACGTATTCTCATGGGTATTTCATATGTTTAATAATTCTGCACGAAAATAGATATTTACCCGTTAACGTCAACTGTTTCTGAAACATATTTTAAGAATTTTTTGCGATTTGACCACAATTGAGACGAATATGCGCGTAAAAGACTTTTTTTACCTTTGCCTAAAATCTGTTGTATGCGTATAGATATACTGACTGTTGTACCTGAATTGCTGGAAAGTCCGTTTAATCACTCGATTTTAAAGCGGGCCAAGGACAAAGGTCTGGCTGAGATCTATATACATAATATTCGGGATTGGGCCACCGATAAACACAAAAGAGTGGATGATTATGCCTTTAGCAAAGGTGCAGGCATGGTGATGATGATAGAGCCAATTGACAAAGCAATCTCCGAACTTAAGGCGCAACGCAGTTACGATGAAATCATCTTCCTGACACCTGATGCGGCAAAATTCACCCAACAGGATGCCAATCAGCTATCAATGAAAGGAAACCTGATGATTTTATGCGGTCACTACAAAGGAATTGATCAGCGCGTAAGGGACTTTCTTGTGACAAGGGAATTCTCTATCGGGGATTATGTTTTAACAGGCGGAGAGCTTGCAGCGGCAATTATTTCGGATGCGATCGTTCGCTTGTTACCAGGCGTTTTGTCGGACGAAACCTCGGCATTGACTGATTCATTTCAGGATGGACTGCTTACACCTCCCGTTTATACCCGCCCGGCAGAGTACAAAGGGTGGAAAGTCCCCGAAATCCTGCTTTCAGGAAATGATCAGCTGATCGAAGAATGGAAAATGGAGCAGGCTATTGAAAGAACACGTCGGATAAGACCCGATCTGCTGGCTCATGATTGAGCTGCCTGTTTTCCGCAAATGGTATTAAACGGACAGTACAAGCAATGTTCCTCGACCGTAGTTTGATAAAATGAGATTTCCGGATTAAAAATTTCTTCCAGTAGATTGATCAGCAATGGTTCAAATTCTCCCTTCAAATCATGGTAATTGACCTCTCGGTTGCCGTTTTCCCTGATAAATAAGCGATTATTTTCTTGTTGGAATATCTTTTTCAGGGCATATATTGCCGGATAAATCGCGCCTGTTTCAGGGTTCATTTTATCCCAAATACAACCATATACAAGCGTCTGAAATGCTGCTTTATTCCTTCTTTTCGACTCCTTGTCAAATAATTCAGACAATGAATAGAAATCATGGACAGTTGTTCCTGTTTTGTAATCAATTATTTCTGTATCTCCTGATAATGAGTCTATTCTGTCAATAACTCCGCCGATGCGAACGGATTTGGTTCCCCTGAAAATAGGCATGATCGCACTCGCTTTTTGTTCAAGCCCTTCAATATTAAACGGTACTCTTTTCCGATCATAACTCAATGTCTGAAGCACCATTTTCTTTATCACCTCAAAGACCAGTCTGTTTCTTCCTGTAATTTTCGAAGGCGCCAATGTGCTACCCGATTTGAAAAAATGAATCGCAAAGGCATCAATAAGAAGCTTATTAATCTTTTCCGTATCATTCAACAGGGAATCGATGATGCTTTCATTGATACTCCTGTTCAGATAGGGCTGGTACAAATTCTCCATAACGGTGTGAAACAGCTTGCCGAAGATTCTCGCATCCACCTCTTCCGCAACCTCATCATCTTCCTGAAATCCAACAATGTACTTAAAATAATAGCTCAGCGGACATTGAATATACTGATCAAGGGCTGTAGGAGACATTTTCTTTTCCGATTCCAGGAAACCGTTTAGCAAGTCAAGCACCTTTCCTTTCTTCTCTATTGAAATTGGAAAAGATGGTAATGGATCAATCGTGTTTTCGACACCTCTTTCTGTTATTTCAAAGGACGATTCCATTAAAAGCTGGTACAGGAACCGACTCTTTTCCCCCGTCTTTAGTCCGTTGGAGCCGGAGTTATAGACAAAAGTCACGCTCTCTGCCCTTTGCAGCAACCGATAAAAATAGTAGGCATACATCGCGTTTTGTTCTTCGATTGTCGGAAGTCCTACCCCCCTGCGAAGATGGTAAGGAATAAAGGATCCTGACACATTCGCCCTGGGCATAATACCCTCATTAACTGACAATAAGACAATGTTTTTGAAATCCAGGGTACGTGTTTCCAAAATTCCCATGATTTGCAGCCCAGCCAGAGGTTCTCCTTCGAAAGTGATGGTCAGTGCTCCCAAATATTGAAGCATTATCTTAAAAAAAGTATCATGTGAAAGGAAATCTTCCCTTCCCATAAGTGCACTTCCGGCTACGAAAAGCGAATTGTTCAGTTTGTTGATGGAGAGATAGACCTGGTAGATGTATTCCTGATAATTGTTGGCGCTGTTTTCGTGACCGCTTTTCTCCCAAAAAAGAAACAAATCATAAAGGATGGAAAGAAAATAGTCGGGCAATTCAGAAACCGATTCCTTAATGGCAAAAATTTTTGCAAAGAGCTCTGTTGTAACCAATTCCTCCTTTGGCACATAAAGCAAATTCTTTTGAACAATATTATCAATAATCACCTTGCTTTCAATAGGATATATCGATTGAATTAATTGATTGTTTAATAATTCAATGATGCTTTTGTAATGAAAAATCAGGGAGTTCCCTTCCATTTTTGCCTTTTTCTGTAGAGTAATTAACAGGCTTACAAGGCTAAACAATGGTGTTTGGTTAAGCGGTAGTCCCATAGTCACATTAACCGTCTCCATCTCTTTGGGAAGGGCAGATAGTACCGGCAAAAGAAGTTCTTCGTCACACAAAACAATTGCAGTATCATCGAAGTCATTTACCATCATTTTGACCTCATTTGCAGCAACTTGCGCTTGTCCAATCTGGGAGGATGAATGAATGATCTGCAATTTCTTACTCTTTCGAAAGCAGTCTGTTTCATAGGGTTGATCAGTCTGGGGAAACAATTCAAGGTTTTCCCTCATGAAAAGACCAGCCTCCTGGTGCAAATCCGCCAGATAATATTGATCATAATCCCAGTAGAAAGATATATTTCCACTTTTCTGCAGCACCTGAAAAAGCCTCTTCTCACATCCGTTCAACGCATTAAAACCAGCCACAATGAACTTTCTATCAGCTATATAGGTAGATAATAGCACGTTGGTGTTTTCAACAGCATCGCGGAAAAGCATTCCCTCATAGGCAATTTTACTGGTATATAGCTCTTCTTTCAATTTCCGGTAGATGGGATATAGAACCTGCCAAAGACGGGCAAACTCCTTTTGATCCTCCTTCTGTTCGCCGTTCGTCAGACTCTTCCAAAAATGGCTGATCTCCGCCTTCCGTTCTTCGTTCCAGTCATTGAAATGTTCGTCAATCTCTTTAAGATCAGTTATATTCGTGAATAACAGATCTGCATCCACAAGGTATTTGTCAACCTGATCAAAATCGTGCAACAACATCTCGCCCCAACTGAAAAATTCATCAAACGAATCTTTTGATCCGCTTAATTCCCTGTATATCTTAAAGAGTCGAAAAATTAGCTGAAGCTCATCCTCCATCCGCAATGGTGAAAGGTTGGCAAAAAGCTCTTGAATGGTTACAATTTCAGGAGAAAAAGTGGATTCAGTAACAATCCGGTTCAGGTATTCGGTAAAAAAAAGGGCTGCCCTGCGATTCGGAAACACAATGGTCAAATCAGCAACATGCTGTCCATAATTATCATACAAAGATTTTGCTATCTGTTTTAAGAAATACTCCTGCGTTTCCTTCATGGGTTTATTCAAAGATATCTCCCCTCTTCGGGTGGAAATTAATTGTTAAAAATGCTTATTATTTCTGAGATTTAGCCGATGATTTAGTACATTTGAGATTAAACATATTTTCATTTCAAACGTAAGATTGAACATTAACTACAATGTATGGATAAATTTTCCCTTGTCGGCAATCAGGAAATCAGTGCAATAGAAGAATTGTACAAAAATTATCTTGAAAATCCGGTTAATGTAGAGCAAACCTGGCGTAATTTCTTCGAAGGATTTGAGTTGGCCAGACAATCTTACCAGGAAGTCGCAGTATCGGCAGCCGATGAAAACAGGATTCAGAAAGAGTTCAGGATTCTAAACCTGATTAATGGCTATCGTCAACGTGGTCACTTATTTACGCGTACAAATCCCGTCAGGAAAAGAAGGACCTATAGCCCAACGCTTGATTATAAAAATTTCAACCTGGAGGAGGAAGACCTGAATTCTGTTTTTCATGCGGGAAATGAGATTGGTATTGGCAATGCAACCCTAAAAGAGATTATTTCACACCTCGAATTAACGTATTGTGAGTCGGTCGGAGCTGAATTTCTCTACATGCGGCAACCTGAACTGATCGACTGGTTAAGGGTCAGGATGGAAAAATCAAAAAACAGTGAATTCTATACTCCTGAGCAACAGAAACATATATTTTACCACCTGAACATTGCCGTTGGTTTTGAAAGTTTCATTCACCGCAAATTTGTTGGGGCAAAACGCTTTTCCCTGGAAGGGACAGAAGCGCTGATTCCCGCCCTGGATGCCCTGGTAGTACATGGGGCCAAACTTGGCATCGAAGAGTTCGTTGTAGGTATGGCACATCGCGGAAGACTGAATGTATTGGCCAATATTCTCGAAAAACCCTACAAAAATATTTTTAAGGAATTCTATGCAACTGAATATGAGGAAGGTATATCTTTGGGGGATGTAAAATACCACCTGGGATTTGAAAATATTGTCACAACAGATGCCGGCGAAAAGGTGAAACTGAGCCTGATTCCGAACCCTTCGCACCTCGAAACAGTGGGATCTTTGACGGAAGGAATGGTCAGGTCCCGGATAGACCACCAATACGGTGGCGATTGCGCCAAAATTGCCCCAATCATCATACATGGCGACGCTGCCATGGCCGGACAGGGAATAGTCTATGAAATCGTGCAAATGGCCCTATTACCGGGATACAAAACCGGCGGCACCTTGCACCTGGTGGTAAATAACCAGGTCGGATTCACTACCGATTATCTCGAAGCACGCTCCAGTACTTATTGCACGGACGTAGCAAAGGTTACCCGTTCTCCTGTTTTCCATGTGAACGGAGACGATGTGGAAGCATTAATATTCACTGTTAAACTAGCACTGGAATTTCGGCAACGTTTTGAATCAGATGTGTTTATAGATATTCTTTCCTACCGAAAATACGGTCACAACGAAGGCGATGAGCCTAGATTTACGCAGCCGCTACTCTACAAGACCATAGCAAGCCATCCTAATCCAAGGGATATCTATGCGAAGAAGCTAATTAATGAAGGGATTATGACCCAGCTCGAGGTTGAACAGGAGATTTCGAAGTTTGATGAGCAACTGGAACAGAATTACGAGGCAAGTAAACTGATTGATAAGCTCAATATAAAGAATTTTCTGGTAGATGAGTACAAGCCTTACCGCTTTCCGGATCCTTGTGAAGGATATGAAGTTCCGACCGCTGTTTCGGAAACGGAACTGAAACAACTGGCCAATTCCATCAACACGCTGCCTGCTGATAAGAAATTTTTCAGCAAAATCGTCAAATTGATGGATGACCGCACCCAGATGGTTGCCAACAACAAGGTTGACTGGGCTTTGGGCGAATTACTTGCCTATGCAACGCTTCTCAAAGAAGGAATTCCGGTTCGGTTAAGCGGTCAGGATGCCCAGCGAGGCACCTTTTCTCACAGGCATTCGGCTCTGGTATTGGAAGATAGCGGCGAAAAATATTTCCCTCTTCAAAACATCTCCTCCGATCAGGCTCCTTTTGTCGTCTACAACTCTCCCCTGAACGAATATGGCGTGATGGGTTTCGAATATGGCTATTCGATGGCCAATCCAAAAGGGTTAACCATTTGGGAAGGCCAATTTGGTGACTTTGCCAATGTGGCACAGGTAATTTTTGACCAGTATATCTGCTCGGCTGGTGAAAAATGGGGCATGATGAATGGATTGGTTCTTTTTTTACCTCATGGATATGAAGGTCAGGGACCTGAACATTCCAGCGGCAGGATCGAAAGGTATCTGTCACTCTGCAGCAATTACAACATGCATGTGGCGGTTCCGACCACTCCTGCCAATCTTTTTCACTTACTTAGGAGGCAAGTACTTGGAGATGTGCGCATTCCATTGATCGTTTTCACACCGAAGAGTTTGTTGCGCCATCCAAAAGTTGTTTCTTCGCTGGATCAAATGACCAAAGGAGGCTTCCTAAAGCTCATCAAAGACAGGGATGTCAAACAAGGAAAGGCAGAGGTGATTGTATTTACCTCCGGCAAAATCTACTTCGAGCTGATAGAGCGAAGGGAGAAGCTTGGGAGGAACAATTTTGCCATCCACAGGGTGGAGCAGATCTCCCCTTTCCCATCTGAAGAAGTGCGTGATATAATATTTCATAACCCTCAGTCAAAAAGATTTTTGTGGGTTCAGGATGAGCCATCGAACATGGGTGTATGGCCTTATATTTGCAGAAAATATCCTGATCTGAATCTCGAGCTGGTTAGCCGTCCTGAAAGTGCCAGTCCGGCAGCGGGATTGCTGGAAAAACACAAAAGAAGACTGGAACGGATTATGGAAGCAGTATTTAACTAAAAGAACTAGATTATGATCGTTGAAATTAAAGTACCTTCTCCGGGAGAGTCCATTTCTGAAGTTGAAATTGGCAAATGGCTGGTTGAAAATGGTTCTTTTGTCAGAAAAGATCAGGAGTTGGCTGAGGTCGAATCCGACAAAGCCACCTTATCGCTCATTGCAACTGCCGCTGGTCAGTTGAGCATCCTGGCAAGTGAGGGTGATCGTGTCAATGTTGGCAGCGTTGCCTGCACCATTGATACAGACAAGGCCTCTTCGCAGCCTGCTGAAATCCCTGTCGTTGCTGCATCTGAGCAAAAGAAGTCAACTCAAAGTATTCAAATTGAGAAGGATACTAAACCTGCCGTAGCAGAACAAAAGCTTTCTGTACCGAAAGAAGCGGAAAAATCAATCAAGATGACCCCAACCGCAAAAGCAGTAATGGAACAAGCCAATTTATCGGTCGATGAGGTTTTGGAAGGTATCAGAAGACTTACCAGAACGGATATGGAGCAGATTGTAAAAGCCTATGTCAATCCTGTTTCAAAGAGTTTGGAAGTTAATCGCAGCGAAGATCGGATGACAATGACGCCGTTGAGACGTAAACTGGCCCAGCGACTTGTCGCCGTCAAGAACGAAACTGCCATGCTTACTACTTTCAATGAGGTAGATATGAGCAAGGTGATGGAGTTGAGAACCCTTTACCAGAAGGCTTTTACCGAAAAATATGGTTACAAGCTGGGATTCAATGCCTTCTTCGCAAAAGCAGTCAGCATGGCCCTTGCCCAACATTCGTCGATCAATTCGATGATTGACGGAGAGGAAATTGTGACTCCCGGTTACCATGACATCGGAATTGCCGTTTCCAGTCCTAAAGGATTAATGGTGCCGATCATCCGCAATGTGGAGACCATGAATATTGCCATGATTGAAGGTGCAATCAAAGACCTGGCAGAAAAAGCACGCGACAAGCGCCTTACCGTGCAGGAAATGACCGGAGGAACCTTTACCATAACTAACGGTGGGGTTTTCGGTTCAATGATGTCCACTCCCATTATCAATCCACCACAAAGCGCCATTTTGGGATTACATGCGATCAAAGATCGTCCGGTGGCCATTGATGGAAAGGTTAAAATCAGGCCCATGATGTACATTGCATTATCCTATGACCACAGGATCATTGACGGCAAAGACTCAGTTGGCTTTCTTGTCAAAGTAAAGGAATTGATTGAAAATCCGACCAAATTGATCTTCAATGGAAAAGATGCGGAGGAAATATTGCTTGGTTTGTGATTATACCCTGATCTTCCTAAAATAAAGAACGCCTGGAAATTGATCCAGGCGTTCTTTATTTTCCCCATGCTCCATGCTCTCTGCCCTATGCTTCTTCAACCGAAGGGCTCACATCATTAGCTTCCACAGCCTCTTCAAAATTGAGTAATCCCTTTTCGAGCAGAAGGTTATACCAAGTCAGTACTTTCTTAATGTCAGAAACATAAACCCTTTCCTTGTCAAAATCCGGAAGTATTTTTTCAAAATATTTTTTTAGTTCTTCTGGCTTTACATTGGTTTGAGCCGCTGCTCCGCCATTTTCCAAATCATAAATCTTTCTGAATACCTGTTTAAGCGGAAAATCTTCGCTGGTTGTATAGATCGCAATGTCTTCCAGGGTACTCATTTTAGCACTTGCGAAGGCAGTCTGTTTTTTTCCTGTCAGCAGTGACTCAACGATCACTCCGTTTTTTCCTTCAGACAGAACTTTAAATAATCCCGGTTGCCCGGATATTGCCAAGATACCTTTTAACATAGAATGTACTATTTGCTTATGTGCAAAAATAATAAGAATTTTCGATTTTCGATTTTGGATTTTCGATTTTGGATTTTCGATTATTGAACTCCGGAAATTCTAACATCATTCAATGAAAATTAGGATCGATGCGCAAAAATCCAAAATCCAAAATCCAAAATCGAAAATATTTAATTGTTATTTGGTACTCCGATCCAAAACTTTGCTGAACTTTGCATCCATATAAATAATTCTTTATGGGTGAACTCAAGATGGTCGTTACAGATCTGGATGGCACGCTGCTCCAGCATGATCAATCAATTAGCAATGAGGATCTTGAAACCCTTTATTTATTAGGGGAAATGGGTATCTGCCGGGTGGCTGCCACAGGAAGAAATCTCTTAAAGGTACGAAGGGCCCTGAGTCCATCAGATCCTTTTGATTATGTCATCTGCTCATCCGGGGCCGGAATTGTTGACTGGAAGAGCCAGGAGGTGATCCGTGCCATCAACTTACATGAAGAATTGACGGCCCGGCTTATTGAATACCTTATCAACAACGGATTTAATTTCAAGGTATCCGATTGTTTCCCTGACAATCACAACTTTTTCTGGTGGAAAAAATCGGATTGTCCGGAAATTGATCGATACATAGAGGTTCATTCGAAAATGGGTAAGTCAGAAGAAATTGTTCCCGGCCAAAAATATAGCTCTTCTCAGCTGTTGCTCTTTTTCCCGAAGCAGAGCAGCAGGTTTGACGAGGTTAAAAAGGAGTTACAAACCCAATTCAGCGAAATCAGCCTTATTCGAACTACCTCTCCGCTTGATGAAAACTGGATATGGATGGAAATTTTCCCTAAGGGTATCTCAAAAGCCCATGGAATAGCTGAAATTTGCGATTTAAAGGGAATTGACAGAAAAGAGACCCTTGGCATAGGAAACGACTTTAACGACCTGGAAATGCTTGATTTTACGCATTTATCCTATGTAGTTCATAACGCACCCCAAGAGTTAAAGGATAAATTTCTCATCTCCCTCCCCCACCATGAGAGTGGTTTTTCCCACGCAGTCAAAAAACACCTGCCCAAATAATCAGCTAAAAATTCCAACTTTGGATAACTTCTGATTTTAAGATCACTTGCTACAAAGTTCGGTTAGTACACCGAAAGTAGATTTTGGATGCAGAAATCCGATGTTCAGGCCTTCGGCCCCTTTTCTTCCTTTTTTATCCACCAGTTGGATACCGGCAAGTTCTGCCTCGGCCAAGGCTGAATCTACCTGATCTACAGCGAAAGCTATGTGGTGAACCCCTGGCCCTTTCCTTTCCAAATATTTTCCAATAGGGCCTTCCGGATCCATAGATTCCAGCAGTTCTATTTTCGTCTCACCAACTTTAAAAAAAGCTGTCTTCACTTTTTGGTCAATCACCTCTTCAATGGCATAACATTTTGATCCCAAAAGGGTTTCATAATATGGGATTGCCTTTTCGAGGCTTTCAACGGCGATGCCGATGTGTTCTATTTTAGATATGTTCATTTCACATTAAATTATTGGTTATACACTTTGGTACAAATCGGTAATGCGATCCAAACCGTTCAAAAGCGGCCCTATCCAGCACCTCCCTGTGGTTTGGATGAGCAATGGAAATAAGCAATCTGGCTCTTTCCTGCATGGTTTTTCCATAGAGATTTACTAGGCCCTGCTCTGTGACGACCCAGTGGATGTTTGCCCTTGTTGAGACTACCCCCGAGCCTTCGATTAATATCGGTGATATTTTAGACAGACCCTTTTCCGTGATGGAAGGCATTGCGATGATCGGACGGCCATTCTTTGAATAACCCGCTCCGCGGATAAAGTCTATCTGTCCTCCTACACCGGAATAGTGTTTGGTACCTATTGAATCGGCACAAACCTGTCCGGTAAGGTCGATGGCCAGCGCGGCATTGATGGCAGTAACATGGTCAAGTTTGCGAATAACTGCAACACTGTTGGTATGTGCAACATCCATCATGGCAACCATCGGATTATCATCCACAAAATCATAAAGGGCCTTGGATCCCATCAGGAATGAGGCAACCATTTTGCCTTTGTCAAAATTCTTCATTCTTCCGGTTACTATACCCTTTTCGACCAAAGGTAATATTCCGTCCGAAAACATCTCGGTATGAACTCCTAAATCTTTGTGGTTACCCAATTGGGCCAAAACTGCATTGGGTATACCACCGATACCCATCTGCAGACAGGCACCATCCTCCACCAGCGTAGCGACATTTTTGCCAATGGCGATCTCGGTAGCGGAAAGTGGCTCAGGATCATGGGCATACAATGGTGAATTGTCTTCGACAAAAAGATCAATCATATCCACCTTTATCATGGCATCGCCCCAGGTCCTGGGCACATTGGGGTTGATAAGGGCAATAACCGTATCCGCGCATTCAACAGCCGCAAGGGTAGCATCTACTGAGGTTCCCAATGAAACAAATCCATGCTTGTCAGGAAGGGAAACCATAATCATGGCTACATTCACCTTCAGGTATCCTTCCCGAATCAATTTTTGTGTTTCGCTCAGAAATACGGGAACGTAATCTGCATATCCTGCCTGGGTTTGTTTGCGAAGGTTGCCTCCGACAAAGAACTGCTGTGTATCGAAAATACCTTCGAATTCAGGATTGGCATATTCAACAGCCCCTTCGATGTGAATGTGCTGGATCTTAACATCATAAATTTCACCAGCTCTTCCACGTTCCACCATGGCCCTGATTAACTTGTGTGGTGTGACGGCTACACTGCTTAAATGGACGCGATCGCCGCTTTTGATCATTTTAACTGCTTCTTCGGCAGTAACATACCTGATTTGACTCATTTTTAATACTTTACATTTTTTTCAAACGATGGCAAAAGTAGTATTATTCATTTTCTGTGGCATATTTAGATCTGCATCGAGGCGAATATTTAATGTTTAATTGACCTTTAGCATGAATATCGCTCAGTTGTGTCATGAAAACTTTAAAATTTAAAAGAGAACCTTTTTATTCACTCCAATTTTGATATTAAAGATTCCAGCTCTTACTATACTCATAATGAAGGAATTTATGGTATACATTAAATGGTGTATTATTTTTGATTATATTTGCGCTATATATTAAACATGAAAGATGAATTATATTGCACGTCCAAATTATACTGAAAAAATAAAACCGTTTATCGGGAAACAAATTATTAAAGTTCTTACCGGACAGAGAAGGGTTGGCAAAAGCTATATCATGTTACAGTTAATGGATTTTATTAAAGAAGAAAATCCGGCTGCAAATATTATTTATATTAACCGTGAGCTGGATCAATTTGCTCATATACAAACGAATAATGATCTGAGCGGGTATCTCCTAGATAAATTTAGTACGGATAACGCCAACTATTTGTTTATCGATGAAATTCAGGAAATCGATTCATTTCAGTTAACAATCCGTAGTTTATTTGCTGAAAATAAATGTGATATATTCTGTACAGGAAGCAATGCGGCCATGCTCTCCGGAGAATTGGCAACTTCCCTTTCCGGAAGGTATGTCGAGATTAACATACACAGTTTGAGCTTTGCTGAATTTCTGACATTTCATCAATTAGTGAAAGGAAGCGATAGTCTAATGAAATATCTCACTTACGGAGGAATGCCTTATTTGCCTAATATTGGGCTACATGATGATTTACCCTTTGAATATCTCAAGAATGTATATTCAACTATTTTGTTGAAAGATGTTGTTTCAAGAGAAAATATTCGAAATATCTCTTTTCTTGAGAATCTTGTCCTTTATCTCGCCGATAATATTGGTAGCCTCTTTTCTGCAAACAATATCAGTAAATTTCTCAAATCACAGCGTATTGCAATATCTCCCCAACTTACTATGAATTATCTTAAAGCCCTTTCAAATGCTTACTTTGTGCATAAGGTGGTACGCTCAGAAATAGGTGGGTTGAAAATATTTGAGATTGGTGAAAAATACTACTTTGAAGATTTGGGTTTGAGAAATGCCTTAAAGGGATTCAACCAGAAAACGGAACTCCATAAGCTTCTGGAAAACGCGGTTTACTTGCATCTTCTGCAAAGAGGATACCGAATTTTTGTAGGTAAAATTGATCATAAAGAGATTGATTTTGTTGCAGACAGAAACGGGTTAAAAGTTTATGTTCAAGTTTGTCTTCAACTAACAGAAAAAACGACCTCAAGCCGTGAGTTTGGCAATCTTCTGATGATCAACGACAACTATCCCAAATACGTGATAACGCTGAACGACATGATTATAGGGGATGATTATCAGGGCATCAAGCAAATGAATCTGATAGATTTTCTTTTGGTCGAACTGTAATTTACCGGAATAACGATATCAGAACCCTCTTCATGTCCAAGCAGCAAGGGACCGTAGAACAACCGTACATATCCGGGTTTGGTATGCGATACGTTTACCACCTGTTCTATACCGGAATTCATGATAAAAGAGTATTCAATCGTATCACCTGCCTGAATCTGCAAAGAAGCTGCCGCAAACCAGTTTTTAATTTGAGATTCAACGGGTTGTGTTATTGCTATTTTACCAACCTATTTCTGATTGTGATTCTGCATCCCAAAATATACCGGTTTCAAAATCACCGGTTACGAAATCAAATATTTTTCTCGCAGATTCTTCAGGTGAAAGTCTGCCATTGGTAATATTACTTTTTGCGATAGTTGTCCTTACCCAACCTGGATGGACAGATGCTACCTTTTGACTTCCCTTAAGTCTGGATGAAAGAATTTTAGTGTACATATTCAATGCACTTTTCGACATCCTGTAGGCAACGGAATCAGTATGTTCACATAATTCAATTGATCCATATATAGATGAAATGTTTATAATTCTACCATCCTGACTTATGCTATCAATTAGCGATTCTGTAAAAAAAACAGTTCCAGTTACATTAACCTCAAACGTCTGTTTGAATGTTTTTTCCTCGGGCAAATTGGTGTCCAGGTCAGGTCCAATCGCCGCATTGTTTATCAATGTATCTATTTTATATATACTTTTAAGAGTTTTTGCCACATCCGAAATACTTGCAAAATTGGATAAGTCAAGCTTAAACACATCTAAATTTGGATGGGTTAGATTCTCAATTTCACCATTTCTACTAGTCCCTATTACTTTGTATCCATTCTCTAAAAATAATTTAGTCAATGCAAAACCAATACCTCTACTTGCACCTGTTATTAGTACTTTATTATTCATGTGACATAAATCAATGCATTTCTGTTTCGCAAACCCCAATTCCACCCCTAAAATAATTGAATTGGACATTGGGATGATCAGCCAATAAGGACATTGGCACAGAACTGTCCATTATTCGTTTGCTGATCATGAATGGAGTGAGCCGCTGTCCAAATGCATTGTCATGAGCCCCTGCCTGCCATATAGATACTTTTTCTGCTTTCCAGGTTTGTTGAGGCCCGACGGTCAGCGCTTGCCTCGGAATCCCTGTAACAACGCCACCCGCACTGGTTCGCGCGTTTTGCATGCAGGTAATGGGGTGCAGATCAACCACACGGGTTGTCAGTTTTCTGAACTCTTCGGGTGTTGGCGGGGCATCTTTATAGTTACCTTCCCTTTTTGCCGGATCATTAAAGGCCCAGTGTTTAACGTCACCCTGACCTCCCTGCATCACGGCACAGCGAACGCCATTGTCCCAACTTTTAATGTATGCGCTGGTTTCGGCTTTTGGAAAATGCATATTCGAATCAGGCATCCTGAATTTCCTGTCAATTCGGTTAAAACAGAGCTCCCTGTCTGCTTTTTCAAATGATAAGGGGTGGTTTGCATCAAGTTCTTTGCCGTCGACATACCATTCATCCATTCCCCAGAAATGGGCATTTGACAAATTCAGTTGTAATTCGTTCACCATCCGGGCGACAAGAGGCAGTTGTTCCGTTGGACCTATCGGGCCGCAGATACCAACCGGATTGCTTACGGTTGCTTGTTTCCAGGCCGTAATGTACTCCAGCGCTTCTGCCAGGTAGAAATCCTCCAGAGTGTCGTAGAAAACAACCTTAAATCCTTCCCTGGATAATTGAAGCAAATCTTCAGGGGTAAGCTTTGCGGCATCTCTTAATAAATCATCCTCCAAAGTGGTAAAATCCCACCAATCTGGGGCTAACATGCTTGTTTTTCTTGACATAGTACTTATCTCCCTTAATTTTAGTTTTTAATAATTAGTATAATTTTTAGCGAACATAACGAAATTACCAAGTATTTCTTTAAGAACATTATCCTGCGGATAGCCGTGCCCCAAATGCTGTCTAAATCCTTCAGCATATTTGACATTGATTTCTTTTCCTCGTTGTTTTCCAAATCGTTTCATCGAAAGGATGTATTCATCCATTTTATGATGTGTTAGTAACCAATTTCGTTGACTTACATGACAGGCAAGCATATGTTCCTTCACTAAAATTTCGCCTGTAATATCAACAAACATAGAAACATGTATTGGCCTGCCTAAAATGTCCTTCGCTTCCATTGAATCACAGTAATACAAATAGGGTACTGGTTCAAAAGGCACCTCAGATATTTCTAAATTTTTAATACCTGTTGAAAAGCAAGCAGTTTGTACAATCTTGCTGGTCATTTCGTGATCAATCATATAGTCGTTTGGGCTATGTGTAAAAACAATAGATGGCCCTATTTCTCGGATTAAAGAAGTCGTTTTATTGATTGATTCCCGGTCGTACATGATGTATACATCTTCAAATTCAAGACAATGATAAGTTGCATTGAGCAATTTGGCTGCTACAGCCGCTTCCGCTTTTCTAATTCTGCTAATGTCTTCCCTTGAATATTCAGCAGTTCCTTTATCGCCCGGGGCCATAGTAGCGATATGAACAGACCACCCGGCTTTTTTTAGTAATGATAAAGTTCCTGCACACATTATCTCCGCATCATCCGGATGCGCAAATATTCCCAATACAGTTTTTTCTTTTGTCATAATTTAAATTAGTCAGTAGTTTTTATGCCTGAACAAAATAAACAATCCCTTTCATCGAATTTATTAATCAGCCTGGAATAGGCTTAAATCGATTCGTTTGAACAGGATTTCAGCACCTTCGGATTGTATTTGTATGCGACCCTTTTGAGGCTGAACGTCCAATGCCTGATTGACTAAAGTGCCGTTCAGATAAATGGAAATCTCATTTTTATTCGCAAGAATCATTAATTTATTCCATTTTCCGAGTGGTTTCTCAAGGTCTTTTTTGCCCCGAAATCCTTTTACATCTTTCCATAACGGATCGCGGCCAAACCAGTTTACGCGACCTTCATGAATGGTTTCGGGGTTTCCTCCGATTTTAAAAACATACGATCCGTCCTGTTTAACAGGTTCAACCGGACAAGTGAGCGAAAATCTGGTAGTTCCATCACCAACGACCAGCATATCACCAGTGCCTCCTTCAATCAGCTGGCACTCTATCGAATGCATCCAAGTTCCTGAAAAACCGCCGTCTTCTCCGGTTGAATGCAACAGAATGCCACTGTCTCTCGCATTGTTCACTCGGGGAGCACAGGTCTGTTTGCCCCACTTAAACTCAACATCAAGCCGGTAGTTCTCGTATTCATCATTAGTAGTGATACATCCAAAATCCTCACCGGAAATTCTTATCACGCCATTTCGAACAGTAAACACCTGATTTGGGTCGATATTTCGTCCTTTCCCATGTAGAAAAGTGTACCAACCGTCAAGGTCTTTTCCATTGAAAAGATGAATGACCGCAGGCAGGGCTTTCTTCACCTTTACATTATTTTTTTCAGGGTTTATTGTAAAACCATGCTCCACAAAACTCATCACAAGAAATGTGATAAGCAGGGAAATAAGCCAAATTTTTCTCATTGGATAAAATTGTTTAGATTCATTTTGATAGCTATTTTGATGCATTATTAGCAGAAGATTCGTCGGCCAAAAATATTAACTCATGTGTTTTCAGCGCATCGGAAAGGCTGGTCAGCGGCATTTCCTTTTCCGCCTTAATGGCAGCAAAGAACGCTTCAAACTGCGCCTGATAAGGGTGGTCGGAAACATCGCCGGAATCAAGCATTTTCATGGGAAGCTCTGTCCATATATTCTTATTCAGGCCGGCAACTTTTGTTGAATAATATTTATTATCAAGCAGACTTCCTTCACTTCCAACCAAATGAAAATGAAAATAATAAGGTTGCAGGCAGTCGATAACTGATGCAACCTTACCAACTGCTCCATTCCTGAATCTAACGATCGAAACGGAACTGGTTGGATATTCGTACTGTGCAAAATCTTTGTTATCAGAATAGGAGGAATAGCTACTGACACTCTCGAACTCGCTGCCCATGCATAGTAAAAGTGCATCCATGGCGTGACATCCCGCCGATAAAAGACTACTTCCGGCAGCATCCTTGATCGTATTCCAGCGGTATTGCCCGTACCAGGGACCAATACCGTGATAGTAATCAACTTCGCCGTAATGGATTTTACCCAACAGCCCCTGGTCGATCACTGATTTAATGGTAAGCAGCTGACTTGAAAAGCGACATTCAAAGCAAACACAGGTTTTAACGCCTGCTTCCTTTACAGCAGTTTCGACAGCCAGACAGTCAGCCCAGTTTAGAGCAATCGGTTTTTCAATGATCAGGTGTTTACCTGCCCTGGCAGCTAAAATGGCCTGTTTGGCATGATCGGCAGGGTAACTGCAAATGGATACTGCATGAAGATCCGGATCTGCAAGCATTTGTGCCAGATCGGTGTAACACTTAATTGTTCCGCCGTGCTTTGCACTGATCTCTGCCGGATCGAGTTTTCGGGAAGAACACAGGGCGGTGACCCGTGCATAGGAAGTTTTGTTAATAGCTTCGATGTGAGCCTCTGCAGCCCAACTGTACCCGATGATACCAACGTTATATTTCTTCATAGGCTAAAGATATCAATACTTCGTTAAATATTTATATATATCTGATTTTAAATATTATAAGTGATATATTATTTGGTTAAAACTTATGAAAACAATTTAATTGGTTGTTAAAAACAATTTCTCCAAATATTTCTTTGTCTTTACAATATATTCATAGTTTTTCTCTGCAAGTTCATATTCAATCGTAATATTGCCTTTAAAATTTATCTGTTTTAAGTAGGCAACAATTGCAGGGAAATTAACATCACCTTGAGGAATAGGTACTTCCTTACCCAGTTCATAAGGGTTTGTTGGGTATTTTCCGTCTTTAGCATGAAATGATTTAATATATTTGTTTAAAATCTTTACTCCGTCCAGCGTATTGGATTTGCCGTACATGAGCAGATTTGCCAGGTCGCAGTTGATAAATAAATTTCCAGTGCCAATATCGGTGATGGCCCTAAGAAGTGTTATTGGTGTCTCCTGCCCTGTTTCAAAATAAACGTCTATACCGCGGTTTAAGGCATATTTCCCAATCTCTTTCATTATTTTAATGAATTCAACATAAAGTGAATCTTTAGGGTTCTCCGGAATAAATCCGAAATGGGCGTGCACAGCCGGAATTCCAACTTCTTTGCAGAAATCAATACCCTGGTGTAACCGTTTAATACGCGCTCCCCTGAATTCCCGGGGGACAAGGCCGATGGTTGCCGGACCCTGGGTGAAATTCCAGGCATAGTTTCCCGGCCCCATACAAATGAGCGTAGTGGGATATACTTTGTACCTCACTATTGATTCACGCAATCGCCTGGCCAATTCCGGCGAATATTCAGAAACGGCCAATTGACAATGGGAAAATCCCAGGCCTTTAATCTGCTTAAACTCTTCTTCAGGGTTGTTACCACTAATAATTACCCCAAACGTAATACCGTTCAGCGCTTCTTTGCTTTTTATTATTTCTTTATTATCCGCTGAAACAGTAATGTTTGTTATCATTATGAGCATTGAAATGAACAATAAATATTTTATTTGTTTCATTATTCCTATTTTTTATCGAATTGTGTCAAATCTAATTTTGGGTCTATTTTTTCTGATGAGAAATCAATCTCATCCCACGTAACAAGTTCCTGCCGCGTTGCGGCTTCCCTTCCAAGAACCGCAGAAAGCGTCGAATCGCACCCGGACCGGAGCTGGTTGAGATATTGGCCTGTTTCTATGCTGTTAATAAATGATTTCCCCTTATTTTTGTCCGCATCATCAAGAGATGAGAGGGAGGAGCCTGAGGCTATCTGTTGTGGGGTAAGCGAGACACCACCTCTTATTACACCAGAATCCCATTCGTTCTCGCCTTTAATAAAAACCCCGCCGGAATAATGTGCTTCGGCGATCCCTTTTGTTCCAACAAACCTTGCGCACACATCGCCAAAGATTGCGCCAAACTGCGTAGACTGAACACTTACATTCACATCATTCGGATATTTGTATATAACCTGATAATTAGTCCAGGTATTTCCAAAATCCAAACAGCCTTTTTTCCCGCCGGTTCCAATTGCGTGCAGAGGGGTACTTTGCAAGGCCCAGTTACATACATCTATCATATGAATTCCCTGGTCCAGCAATATCCCACCTGATAGTTCATTGAAATGAAAATGGTTACGGATGCGCGCTTCATCGTACGACATTCCATTGTGCGGAATTATTGGAATTCCGGAAGAGAAGTAATAAAGCTGGGCACTGATTAAGTCGCCAATATCGCCTCGTTGAATTCTTTTTACCATTTCAACATATGGTGTTGCATAGCGGATTTGAAAACCAATCACCACACTCAGCTGATTATTTACCTTTTCGCCCACTTTTAATATTCTCTTACAACCGTCAATATCAGTAGCGGCCGGTTTTTCGCAATAAGCGTGTTTGCCTGCGGAAACTGCAGCTTCTAAAATCTCAGGATGGGCATAAGCAGGTGTCGAAATTAAGACTGCATCTACATTACTGTTCTCCAATAATTTTAGATATGCATTTGAGCCCTGAAATATATTTCCTTTTTGGATGTCTGCAAATCCTTTGTTTGCATTACGTTTATTTAAAGCTTTCTTTGCAAGCATTAATTTGTCATCAAAAATATCTGCCAAAGCAATAATATTAATATTTGTGTTTGCCGACATAGTTGTAATAACGCCGGTACCCCGGTTCCCACATCCAATGAACCCCATCCGGATGGCAGAATTGTTTTTTGAACCAAATGCAATACCCGGTTTTAAAATCGTAAAGGCTGAAATAGCGGACGCACTTTTCATAAAAGTTCTACGTTCAATTTTTTTCATGATATTTATTTAAAAAGTTATTATGACATTATTAATTATTTTATCAAAATAAAATCATTGTTCCCTCAACGGATTTCCCTCACTGATTACTGTTACCTGTACCCTTGAACTGACCCCTTCTGGTCCTTTGCAGGCAAAGGAAATATCATTGTCACCTTCTTTAAGGTTAGGTATCTTACTTTTAACCTGAACATCCTGCAAAAATTCACCCTTCGGACCATATAATTTACAATCGGTTTGTGATCGAAATTCGAGGTACATCCCCGATTCCATCCTTACCGGAAAGGTAATCTTTTCCCCCCCTATTGTAACAGAAGGGTTGTCGATGGTAATTGGCACCAACGGCAACGCTTTAACGGGCCCTACCTGGCAGGCAACATCCTTCCCTTCCGGCAGGTTGTTGTACCATAGCTGCAATTTATCCACATTGTTAAATAGAACAGTGTGGCGGTAGGAATCGTACACATAAAAGCCCGAATCCGGCCACATGTAGTTGCTATATTCCGATGATTCAATTTCTACGAGTTCGAAATACTTCCATCCCGTGAAATCGATTTTGACAAAGTGATCTCCATGGGCCCCGTGGGAGAGATGTCTGGGACTTTCTATCCTGAAATTCAGTAGTTCTCCGTTGCCGTCCCCTTTAACCCATACTCCGAGTGCCTGGTTTTTAGTTATATCCAACCCCGGCTCAAATTTTTTCTCCATCCTGACCCATGAACCTTCCCTGGGAGAGGCACCCGAACTGTGGGCAGAAAAGAGGCCACTTTCCCCCCTTCCCTTTGATTTTTCAGTTGAAGTTTTTATACCGCCCGATACGCCAGCGGCATTTCCTTCATTGGCAAATTCAACTGGCTTTGAAAAATCTGCTAAAACAACATTAGCAGGGTCGTTGAATGGTTTCACCGACATCAATGGTTCAATCCTTAACTTAACAGGTTGTACACCAAACTCGTTATTGACTATCCACTGCGACGAAGGATGGGCGGTTCCCGCAACTTTATGCTTTTGATAGGCTATCGGTTTGAAATTCCAATTTTCGTTTTTATCCTGGGAAAGGGTAAATTCTTTTCCAGGCTGACGAAGCAGGGCATGAATGGTGTCGTTGAAATAATTCTTGTGCCGTAACTCTTCGTATTGTTTGATGATGGCGATCAATCGCCTGAAAAGCGGATTTGCATTCAGATTTTTCTCGTCAACTCCGCCCAGCATAGAAACCCCGGCGTTATTTCCGATCATTTTACAACATAAATACTCGATATCGTCTGGAAATGTTGGTTCCACCTGTGGAGGGTTCCATGTTTGGTTTCCCCACCAACCAAAGTGAAGAGGGAGAAGCAACCCCCCATTTTCAACTGGTGCATATTTATTGATAAGCGGGGTATGGCCGCGCCAAAGGCCATGCTCATTTTCATTTGATTTAATTTCCTGAGTTTGGAAAAGACGGGGCGATTTAATAGCAGCAGAATGAATATCTATAAACCGTTTATACCCTCTTACCGGTCTGTCCCAGGCCTGCCAGCGTGAACGGTAATGCCACCATTGGTGCGACATGGAGCTCATCTCCATTCCAACCGGACGTTTTAAGTTTTTAGCTATTCCAAAAATAAATTTGGTCCCATAGTGCCAGAAGTTTTCATCTCCGCCAAGAATATCACTACCATCTATTGCATCTAAATATATCCCGTCAAATCCACAATCGCTTACAATTTGCGCAGTATGGCGTGCAATCTCATCAAAGAGAGGAGTGTCAGGACCAGGTACAAACCTGCCAAACATCTCGCGCAAATGAAAAACTTTTTCGTTAACATTAAACGATGAAACTTTAGTTCCGTTCGCACCACGCTTGCACCCTGTAAACTTATATGGAGGAGTATGTGTGACACCACTGAATTCAACCAACTCGCTACCTATCCTGAGAGTAAGGCTGTTCCTTACAAAAAAACCAGTTGTTGTGGTAATGTTTTCCGTTGATTCCTTTACAACCATTTCAGTGTCACCTTCCTTAAATGGTTCAGACAGGGTAAAGGTGTTGAAATATCCAAGATCTTCGCTCGGAACAGGGGTAACATATTTGCAATTCTTATCTATAAAAAAAGCATAAGTATGAAATATGGAAGATATACCTGCATCATGAAGACGGGCATTTATCCGTTTAAAAGACTCCCAACCTTCGGGCCATTTTTCAGGGTTCAGCTCAAAATCGCCGAATTTAAAAAAACCACTGCCCCCTCCATGATTATCTATCTGATTGAACCCAAGGCTGCGGCACATTTTAATCCATTCATCAACTGTCTCTTCGTTCAGTGTCCCAAAGTTCATCAGGTAGGAGCCGTAGCCCTCTTTCGACATCTGCGCCCAGGCCCCTCCTTTATCGGAATGTGGAACATCTTTTGCATGTGACATAACATCGCGGATAACAGGAAGGATTTTCTGCTGAGGAACACCAATCAGCGTAATTTCCGCTCCCACCAGCCCAAATCTTTTATAACAGGTTGCCCAGAGGTGAGTCTGCAATGCAGGTATCTGACGGACATGTGTAAATAAATTCATAGAGAGGGCACATGTGGCAAATGGTTCGTAAGGCATCCCCCCTAACTTTAAAGGAATGTTTACAAAAGTGAGTGATTCTGCTGCTCCTGTAACAGAAGCAACTTTTAAAGTAATTCTATCATTTGCTTTACTGACAAGAACATCTGCGGCGATACCCGTATTCCCAAATTGAAGTAGCAGATGTTTCCCTTTAAGGGATATTGAAGTGACATTCTGTTGTTTCCCATCTTGTGTAATATATGCACAATATGAAACTGCTGCAGGATCAAGATAATCATTCCCTGTTGCTTTATCGGTAAAATGGAGGTTTTTCCCCTCTCGTCCAATCTCATAGCTGAAACTGCCGTTTTCGATAACAATACCCTCTTTTGAACCGGAGGCGCAGCGAACAAAAACTATACTCGTCAAGAGAATAATAATTAAATTTATTTTGCCCCGGAAATAATTTTTTCTATTCATCTGTGTATAATTTGTTTTTTATTTTTCATTGCAAATAATTTTTTCAGCCATGCAACACATTTCCAAAATTGTCACACCTTTCCCGCCATATTGTTCCCGATCCCAATGAAAAACACGGAGAGGATGAGTAGGGAAATGCCTGTCCAGAGATATATTTGTGTCTTGCGGTTTACAAGTGACCATTCTTTTAACCACAAACCCCAAAGGTTGCTAAAAATAATGATGGATGCCATATGGATGCTCCAGCTGGCAAAGTCGAATTTTCCCATTTTTGTGGTACCCATACCATAGAAGAAGAATTGCCCGTACCACATCAACCCGCTAAGTATTGACATGGAGAAATTACGGAACAGCGTTTCAGGTGGCCGAATGGCGTAACCTTTATAGGACTTTGTCCTGACTATAAATATCAAAGTATAGACAAAATTGGTAGTAAAACCTCCTGCCAGCGCAAATACAAAGATTGGTATATTCATAAAGACTTCATCTGTACCTGCTTTGATCGCTTGTGCAGCAATGGGCCCGCCTGATTTGATGGCGATAGCCATACAGGCGCTCATTGCTCCTCCCAGCACAGCCATAGTAATTCCCTTAACAGCTGAGAACTCCTTCACAGACTCTTTCTTTTGATCGTCCGTTAACATCCTGTCCTTTAAAACCCCGGCATATCCGCAAAAGACAATGCCAATGATGCAGAGAAGGAATCCAACCATTATGGTCCCACCGGGAACCGTGGAGACGAGCAATTCTATTTTATTATCCATGATTGCCGGTACGAGTGTGCCAACAATTGCACATACGCCCAGCGAGATCGACTGGCCCAAAGAAAGGCCAAGGTATCGAAGGCCAAGGCCGGCGCCCAATCCGCCAAACCCCCATAAAATTCCAAATAAATAGGTCCAGACTTTACTGCTTAACGGGCTCTGATTTAAAATTCCAAATAAGTCGGGGGTCGTTAATAAACCACCAATCGGTGGCATGATGATCCAGGCAACAAAGCCTAAACTGATCCAATAGGTTTGCCACGACCACTTTTTGATAAGATTATAAGGAACATAAAAACTGGCTGAAGAGAAACCTCCGATGAAATGGAAAATTATTCCTATGATTTGCTGCATTAATATAAGATTAGTTCTACTTTATTAAATTTAAATCCTTATATAGCAATTGTTTATATTTTTTATCTGATTAATGTTGTTGGTCCAGGTGTTCTAACTTTTCATAAATCTGGTGGATACAACAACTTTTAATTCTGTATCCGGTAATATAATCTCAGGGCAACCACCGACAGCTTCAATCTCCATAAAACCGGAATTATCACTGTAAACGCTGTAACGGACACCTTTTGAACCAGGTGGTATATCTGGCGAAGCATCCCTGATATCGATAAATGAGTGACCTGAAGGAAGAGGACCGGCTTTACGGTGAACGACCAGGCCGCAACGGGGATCACGAAATTCAATCCAGGGAACCTCCTCCCCAATCGCGATTTGATAGCGATGCGTGCCGCTGGTCAGCGCCCTGCAAATACCTTGTTCCCATATCAGTGAAGTATTGTTTTCCTGATCGTAAAGATCCCAGACAGCGGTTTCATCCTGACACGGAAAAATTACTTCGCATCCGGGCCCGCAATCAAACTGACAGAGCGACCAGGGAGCCAGGAGACAATCGGTACCCGATAACGGTTTGCGCCCAATATAAGTGATGCCCTCAATTACATTTACCGTAATTTCCCGCCGATCCGGCCCAATTCTAATCTCCCGGCTGAAAAGGGCAGGTATACCAACTCCCTGATTGTTTATCAAATCCACTTCTGCAACAATTGTAACGCTGTCTTCCGTCGATTCGGCCACAAGGTACCGTGCTGAACGAAGGCCAGGGGCTACCCCCCATTCGCCTGTCACATACTGGTATCCCAAAGTCGTTCCCTCGGGCGCGGGCCAAAGGCCATCGCCACCTGGGTTCAAATATTGGTTTCGCGTGCTTTGCCCTTTAATTGCATCAAAATTTACCCTGTTAAGGACTTCTCCGTTAAGAACGGTAAAAAGACGCCCTTCCATATCGAGGGCAATGACGACCCCTGTTTCGTGATTTCCGACAATGTGGACCCGTTTTCCGGCCTTGTCAAAAGCCTCCAGCATTTGTATTGATCCTGTTCTTTTTCCCATTTTCGTTTAATCAAGATGAAAAACTTCAGTCAACATGTCTTCTTTAGCCTTTGGGCTATTGTCGCTTTCACATACGAGCACCTCTGTCATGTATTTCCACCATTGCCGGCAGACAGGGGATTCTCCGATTTTATTGAACAATGCTTCATCATCAATCTCGAAATATCCAAAAAGACATTCTGAATTCCCGTGAAGGAATATCGAATAATTGCTGACCCCATGCTCTTTTAATTCTTTTTTGAGGTCCGGCCATATCTGATTATGCCTTTTTTGATACTCACCAGACTTTCCCGGTTGAGCATAGATCAGGAATGCTTTTCTAATTGTGCCCATATCTACCATATTCGATTAAAACGGATCATTCATGTTTAAATTCCATTGCCAGTTCCATTGCTGTAACAAAACGGCCACCACGGTTGGCAAGCATGCCGCAGAGATAGTCGAGTTGTTTTAATGCCTTTGGGCCACAGTTTTTTACAATAAATGGCAAGAGTTTTACACTACATTCATCAAATTTAATTGATCCTTTCGGCATTGGGCAGAACTCCCATGGATGCAGGTAAAAGCAAAGTGCCGGCCGCTTTTTATGGGAGTTGACATATGAAATGAAGCTTTCAACCTTTGTCATCAGGTATTTAGCAGACTTGGTACGAAACAATGGCCATTGGTCCCTGTCACGATGATAGGTATCCTGACTTTCCATCGTAAGGTCACAAAAATTTGGGATCTCCAAAATATTCATTTGTCCGGGTTGTGTCCAATCCTTATCAGAAGGATGATATGGAACAAAGGGCTTCCCATAAAAATAAAGGGGGAATGAGGCATCCGAAATGTATCCCAACCCTTCAAGGGTATTCACCACTTTTGTACTGCCCCACAGACGTGGGCAACGGAAACTCAAAGGTTGCAATCCACTCACTTCCTTCACAATATTTGTTGCAATACGTATTCTTCCTTCCGCTTCTTCGGGTAAAATCGGCATATCGTTGGGCAAAGGGAAAATTTTGTCTCCAAGCGTTTCGTGAAATAATCCGTGGCACCCGGTTTCGTGCCCTGCATCTCTTACCTGGCCAACGATCTCCGGATTGTTTTCCGCAGCATGACCTGTCCAGAAGAAGGTCGCCCGGATACCATGTTTTTTCAACACTTGCAAAATTTGAGGGGTGCCGTGTTTCACCCCTTCGTAAAAAGGTGTGTAGGAACCAAAGTCAGTTTCCATATCGAAACCGAGCACCACATCAAAGGAATATTCGTTTTTTCCGGAAGATGTTAACTTCTGCCTTTTCGGATTCGCCATACTAATTATTTTCGAGGAACAGCGCATCCATCTTCTTACTGAGCGGTACCGGGCCTTTTTCGGTTATCTCATATCCGGTTTCAATACGTACCCCGTTGAACTCCGGATGGCCAAAGAAACTTACATCTATACTAACCATCATGCCAGGTTTGAGAACATCGTCACTATTTGGGCCAAAGAAGGGGGATTCTGCTTCATGCAAACCGATTGTATGGGCAAAAGGACATACTAAGTATTTTGATAAATTGTGTTTTTCAAAGTAGGCCCTGGCCGGTGCATCAATTTCCTTTCCAATTTTGCCTGCAAACAACTGTTCTTTTGTCAGACGAAAGGCATCTTTCAGATAACGTATGCAATCAAGCTGACGCTTACTATATCTGCCATTCACAGGGATAGCATCACCAACTACGCCGGCATACCCGTTGACTTTTGGCGAAATACCTATCATGACCAGTTCATCCTTTTGCAGGAGTTTTGAACTTGCTGTAGGGACCACGGCATTAGATCGTACACCGCTTCCTACGATCGAGCTAAAGCCGAATCCGCTTGCACCACGGCTTCGGACAGCAAATTCACCGGCAGCGGCCACTTCGATTTCCGAAACACCGGGATAAATCTTACTTTTCATTGCATCATAAGCATAATCAGCAAGTTTAAATGCAGCACGAATCTGTTCCCTTTCCCATGGGGATTTGTCAAAACGCAATTTCACAAAATCATTCGTGATATCAATCAGCGTGACGCCTTTAAAACCGGCGACGATCTGGGCATAGCAATCTGCCGGCATACGCCCCGCCCCTACCAAACCGACCCGCCGGACACTGCCCAGCTCTGAATTCAATTCTGCAAAAAGCATTGGAAAATCTATAATCGTAGCATTTGGATACTCCTCATCCGGGACCATGAAGACCGGGAAATTGCGGGTTTCTGTAATCATGCTGTCAAGCTGGGCAAATGGTTCACTCTCAGGTCCGCCAAGTATGCGCGGTGTTCCGGTACGGGGAATAAGTACAGCGCCACTTTCAAATTGAGGACACCAACCTGTCAGGTACCAGCCATTGCCAATATTGAATTCATCATAATATACCAAAGCTATATCAAGATCATTTGCTTTCAGGATTTCCTTGACCCGTGCAATCCTGGCTTCACTTTCACTTTTGTTTAAATATGCCATAACTAATTAATTTAAAGGGTTTTTAAAAAATTATTTGTATTATTTTGATTATAAAACTAACTTACACTTACTTTTTAACAAGGGGTTTACCCTCGTTGATGACAGTCACTTGAACGCGAGCGCTTATCTCCTTAGGGCCGTCGCACGAAAAACTGATCTCATTTTGCCCATTAACAAGATTCGGATTTTTGCCTATCGGAGTTATTTCTTTCAGTAACTCCCCTTTCGAACCGTACAACTTGCAATCGGTAGAAGACCGGAATTCAAGATACATACCCGACTCCATCCTGACCGGAAAAGTAATCTTTTCTCCTCCTATCGTGATGGAAGGATTTTCGATGGTACCGGTAACCGTTGATATCGCCTTAACAGGACCTATCACACAACTGACCTCTTTCCCGGCAGGAATATTATTATACCATAACTGCAGCTTATCAACACTGTTGAACTTCACGCTAAAAAAATAAGTTGGGTACAAGTAAGTGGAATTGGGCCAGACGTAATCACTGAATTTCGATGACTCGATTTCGACGAGTTCGAAATACTTCCATCCCGTAAAATCAATCTTTACGAAATGATCTCCACGGGCTCCGTAAGAAAGGTGTTCCGGGCTCTCTATCCTGAAATTCAGGAGTTCCCCGTTACCATCGCCCTTAATCCATACCCCCAAAGCCTGATTTTTACCGAGATTCAACCATGGTTCAAATTTTTTCTCCATGCTGATCCAGGAGCCGTTGCGGGGAGAGACGCCCGAACTGAGGGCGGAGAAGATGCCGCCCATCTCACCACTTACCGCTTTTTCCGTTGAACTATTTATTCCGCCGGATACTCCATTAGCGGTACCTGTATTCGAAAATTTCTCAGGGCCGGAGAAATCCGCCAATACGACGTTATCCGGATCGTTATAGGGTTTAACCGACAACAGTGATTCTATACGCAACCTGACCGGCTGCGATTCGAATTCATTGTTCACGGTCCAGCGAGTCGAGGGATGATCAAGTCCGGCAACCTTATGTTTTTGATACGTCACCGGTTTAAAATTCCAGGAACCGTTCCCCTCCTTAAAAAGCGTAAATTCTTTTCCCGGCTGGCGGAGGAGTTTTTTAACGTCCTCCCCAAAATAATTTTTATGCCGTAATTCTTCGTATTGCCTGATGATAGCATTCAATCGTCTGTAAGATGGATATTCATCCAGCATTTTCTTATCAGGGACGCTTGTCATGGACAATCCCGCATTATTGCCGATCATTTTACTTCCAAGATATTCCACATCGTCTGTAAAAGTAACATCCGTTTGTGGCGGATCCCATGTGAAATTTCTCCACCATCCTAAATGAAGAGGGAGAAGATACCCGGCGTTTATGGCAGCTGAATGAAAATCTATAAACCGTTTATATCCCCTGTGCGGCGCATCCCAGGCCTGCCAGCGTGAACGGTAATGCCACCAATGATGCTCCATGGCACTCATCTCCATGCCAACGGGATGCTTAAGATGCTTTGCGACCTCGACTACGAACTGAGTGCTGTAGTACCAGTGTTCGGGATCAAGAATGCTGCTCCCATCTATGGCATCAAAATATATACCATCAAAATTGTTTTCGTTTACAATATTTGCGGTATTCTGCGCTATTTCCTTGAAGAGTTTGGTTTCGGGGCCGGGAACATACAAGCCAAACATCTCCTTCAGGTGGTACGCTTTATTGTCGGCCTTGTACGCGGAGGCTTTTGTTCCGTTCAGCCCCCTCTTGCAGCCTGTAAACTTATACGGCGGAGATTTAGTCACGCCGCTGAATTCGATCAGTTCGTTCCCTATCCGGAGGGTACGACTGTTCTGAACAAAAAAACCCGTTGTTGTCGAAATATTTTCTGTCGATTCCTTTACTACTATTACAGAATCTTCAGGGCCAACGGGTCCTGCCAACGTAAAGGTTCTGAAATACGCCAAATCCGCACTGGGAACAGGCGTTACATATTTCGATTTTTTGTCGATGAAAAAAGCGTACGTATGAAATATGGACGAGATGCCCGCGTCGTGCAGCCGCTTATTGATGCGCTTGAAATGATTCCAGCCATCAGGCCATTTTTCGGGGTTTAATTCAAAACTGCCGAATTTAAAAAAGTCGTCTCCGCCTCCATGACTATCGATTTGATTGAATCCAACATTGTCGCACCTTTCAATCCACTCGTCCACTGTTTCCTCCCTAAGGGAGCCGAAATTCATCAGATAAGAGCCGTATCCCTCCTTCGACAGCTGCGCCCAGGCCCCTCCTCTATCGGAATGAGGAATATCTTTTGCTTGTGACATAACTTCGCGGATCACAGGCAGAATATTTTTCTGTGGAACCCCGAGCAGCGTAATTTTAGCGCCTTTCATGCCGAAGCGCCGGTAGCAGGTCGCCCGGAGATGTGTCTGCAATGCGGGAAGCTGACGGACGTGCGTGTATAAATTCATGGATAACGCACAGGCCGCGAACGGCTCATCAGGCAGGCCCCTGAGCTTAAGCGGCACGTTTAGGAAGGTCAGCGATTCAGCCGCTCCATCCACTTTGACTACCTCCAATGCGACGTGGTCTTTCCCTTTATTGATAAGGATTTCGGCCGTCACCCCCGCGTTCTTAAATTCAAGCTTCAGCAGGTTCCCTTTAAGCGACACTGAGCTAACCGGATGCTCCTTTCCTTTCTGCATTAGGTATGCGCAAAATGAAACGGAGTCCGAATAAAGATAGTCGGTGTCGGTAATTTTGTCTACGAAATGCAGGTTCCTCCCGTCTGCCGCTATCTCGTATTTAAAATCGTTGTTCCCGATAACAACGCCCGCCCTGTCGTTCTCAATAACGCCATCCGCCGAAAAGGAGGGGGCGAAGGGTATGAACATCATCCCCAGCAAAAGAATAGACGGTATCTTGAATCTACCGTTGACACATTTTTTTTTCATGAAATGTAAAAAAATTGATTTAAATCCAAGGCCTTGATTTATTCACATTTGATTTGATAAAACTAATAAAACTACGTGAAGTAGAAAAAAAAGTCTACTATGTTTTTTCTACTGATAGCGAAGCCGATTTTGCAGTTTAGCAATTGAAAAAGTCTCCATCTGCAAAACTTTATCCCATTGAAAGATGGAAATAATCTAATTGGCTACATAACCTTTTCCAGTGACATCTAACAGTTGCGGGAACCAGATCCTGTAGCGTGATGTTTCAGAAAAAGTGTTTCCAGCTGAAGAATAATCACAAAAAGTCAAATATACAATTTTGGCATTTTCTCCCAATCTCCAGGATCCAACCAGGCAGGGTATTCTAAATGCCATCCAAATATTCCCTTTATCGTTTTGTTTCACTATCTCTAAAGGCACAAAACCATCTTCTGTTAAAACAGGCGTAATAGTTTCATCAACATCAGCGTCACCTGCCAATCTTGCATCTCTTGCAAGTACAATTGGCCCTCTTTGAATAGCTAACCAGGATGGCTGGCCTTCTATTTTTTCTATCCTTGCCCTCATATCAAATTCCAATTCAATCTTATCATTGGCTTTCCAGTTTCTTGTAATTGAAGTGTATTCTCCTGCTTTTACGTTGGTGACCGGCTGATCATTAACGATTAACCGCGTTTGTTTACTCCATGCAGGAATTCTGACCGCTAATGCAAATTGTTCTGTGTTTGTCAGCTTAAGATGCATATTGATTTTCCCCTGTATTGGATATTCTGTTTCCTGTATTAATTCTGCAACCTGCCCCGCAGGAGTTTTGACTTTGTATGAACCCCCATTAAAAAAATTAATGGTTATCCCGTCTTTATTAGCCATTACAGCAGTTAGCGGCAAAGTAAATAACCCGCGGGGACCGCTGGCCACGCAACAATTCAATCCCATTTCACACTGGTTTGAACCTTCGGATCTTATCCCCATGATTGGCGCATACATTCCCCAGGTAGATCCATCAGGCTTCATTGAACCAAGAAGGGCATTGTAATAACTTTTCTCTATGGCATCCGCATATTTGGGATTTCCTGTTAATCTCAGCAATTGCTGCCCCAACTTTATCCAGGTTACCGTGACACAGGTTTCCTGTGAATGCTTTGTTACGTATTGCTGTTTATTTTTACCCTGATACCAACATTCTGATGCAGACCCTGAACCCACAATACTGATTTCTGTATCCAGAATATTTTGCCATGTTTGTTCTACTGCTGTTTTGTAAGCTTGCTTTCCTGTAATCCGGTACAGTTCTAATAAGCCTTCATAACAAGACATCATCTCATAAGCCTTTTGCCCTTGTGTCGCCCATTGTTCAACTGCAGGAAAAGGAAACCTGCTTCCTACATCTGTAGCTGATTTGGATATCAATTGAGGACCAACCGGCGACTCCCATTGCTGTATGATTTCCTCTGCAAACGACAGGTATTTTTTATCGTTTGTCCTTACATACAGCTGCGTGATGGGCTCTAAAATCGAACTTGCCGGCATGCCCTTGAAATTACCTTTTTCAACAATTAAGGCTTTGTTTTCGGCTAATTCTTTTATCAAATGATCGGCCAGTTTACCAGCCGCATCCAAACTTTTCACATCCCGGGTAATGTCATAGTATGCCAATAACCCCAGCATACAATACTTCCGGCCCCAGATATCCCATTGTTCAAGCCTGTTGGCCTTGGCGTAATTGCCGATGTATCCATCGGGAGACTGGGTACTAATCAGATCGGAGACTGCCCGGTCCAGAACCGCTTTCAATGCCGGTTCCGGACGATAACGGTACGCCAGAACTGCTGAGGTAAACCATTTGCCCCAGAATTCGCCTTGCCAGCAATGATCTTCATTTCTGTTCCGAAACGGTTCTATAAGGCGATCCACATCCTGGGACAGGATGCGGTTTTGATAGGAAACATCCAGTTTTCTGCCAATGAACCCATTCATCTGCACTGAAAGCGCCGGATATAATTTATCAGATACGGTAGGAGGTACTAAAACCTGAGCAAACGTAACATTGTATAAGAAAACAAAAACTGCTGTAAAACAAAAAAATACCTTTCTAATTTGATTAATCATCATTATTTAGCTTTATTAATTCTACTTTATTAATTCTGCGGCACCCATATCCCATGTATTATAACTTAAAACTATTACCTTTCCCGGGTCATAAATACATTGCGGGTAACCCATTGCAGGTACTTCCCGCAAGCCTCTTATTAACCCATTTCCCAACCTTTTCTTACAGGTTCACGGATAATTACGTCTGCTTCAGGTAAGCCTGTGGCTTTCATATTCGCGGCATCCCAGTATATTTTCTTCCCGCCAAGTCGCAAAGAGAGGACCCCAAGGAGTACGTTCTCTGTGAGACGGGCCCCATATTCAAAGTTTGACATTGCTGCAGGTCCTCCTTTTATGGCATCAATCCATTCACGATGGTGCCCTTTTGAGCGGGGAATGGACTGTGCAGGTGGTGTAAACGAGTTACGCAAGGTCTCGGGGAAGATGATCGGGGCGCTACTGGTACCCCCATTGTTAAGGATAATGCCTTTATCACCAATAAACATGGCGCCTCTGCTACTTAAAGAGGAGTCCCCCGGTAATAATTCCGGATGGGCAGGGCGCAAACCGCCTGAATACCAGGTTAACCTGATCGGTGGCTGTTCCCCGTTGGCTGCAAATTGGTAATGGCCAATCTCCCCATAAGGGGCGATATCCTTACTGCCATAATTACCTGCAGGAAAAACCTCAACACTTTCAGGGGGTTGGAGGTTAAAAGCCCAGGTTGCCGCGTCCATATCATGGCAGCCAAAATCACCCAGCGCCCCACAGCCAAAATCCCAGAAATCCCGCCATCTTACCGGTGTATACAATTTATTGTATGGGTGCCAGGATGTAGGACCAAGCCATAAGTCCCAATTAAATCCTCTTGGAACTGATGTAGATTTACCGGGATATCCAGGGAAACCTGGCAGCCACCTGGTTGCACCAACCCATGAATGTGCTTCCCGCACTGTACCTATTGCACCGGCACGAAGATATTCAACAGTTTGACGGATGCCGTCAGTGCTGTGTAACTGGTTGCCCATCTGGGTTGCCATTCCGGTCTCCTTTGCAACATCACGGACTTTCCGTGCTTCCCAAATATTATGGGTCAACGGCTTTTCACAGTAAACGTGTTTCCCTGCGCGCATAGCAAGGACAGACACATAGGCATGGGTATTGTCAGGAGTAGCGCACAGGATTGCATCAAGTGATTTCTCCTTTTTCAACATCATCCTAAAATCCTCATATTCCGTCATTTTATAGTTTGGTGTCTTCTTAGCATAGTAAGTCTCAATAAACTTTTTTACCGGTTCCCTGCCAGTATCTGTGTTATATAAAACATCATTCTTCCAGAAGTCGGATGGATCTGCAATAGCTGTCAATTGGACATCTTCAAGATTAAAAAGTTGCTTAATACTGTACAATGATTGTCCTCCTGCACCTATAATACCAATGTTAACTTTGTCACTTGGGGGGATAAATCCTTTGCCTCCCATGGTACAACGGGGCAGGATCATTAATCCTACTGACGAAATAGCCGCTGCTTTTATGAATTTTCTTCGCGGCATGTCATTACTCTTTTCCTTATTATCTTTCATAAATATCTAATTTTATTTTTTTGAACCGGAAATAATCCGGTGTATAAGCAAAAGCTATTCAATTGCGGCCAAATTAGCTTAAAAATGGTGTTCATACATTTTCAATTGCTCACTAAAATATCTATTTTTCTTTGTATTTTTCATCCCGAAAGTGATGTTTTTTTGTTTGTGCTTTTTTTGATTTAATACTTTAATTATAAGCAACATACATCACATTCTCGCATTTTTATATTACTTTTTTAAGTATAAAATTATTCCTTTGAATTTGCCATGCTTCTACTTCGGTTGTTATTTCCTACATTTTAGCAATATGGTGATTTAAACATTGTCCATTTAGTCCATTTAATCCGATTCCCGCCATTTAGTTATTAGTCAGGAATTGGATAATCCGGAGGTATTTTTCAAGTCTTTCATTATAATAACTTCATGTCTCTTCCCGTTCAGGATTACAGCACCATCATTATCAAAAAGAATATATTCATCACTTTTATGGTGTAAATGTCCCTTCGAAATACCTCCTGGAGGATGTGACTACTCCTAATTCTTTTCCTCAATTTTGATAACTCTTATGTCGCCGGGAGGGACGTCCACTGTGAAGGATTTGTTTTTATCATTCTTTGGAACTGCTCTCTGTTCCAGCAGCTCGGTGATCTTCGATACCTTGATATCCCTGAGGAACACTACGACCTTCGCGGTCTTGGAGATGTCAAGGACTTGCTTTTTGTTGGTGAATTTAGTCACGCCTTTGTTGTTGATGAGGTACAGCAGCCAGCCATCGGGTAGCTTGTTGAGGCCATACTCGATATCACCCTTGACCTCCAAAGGCAGAACCTCGCTCACTATAGTTTTGAGAAAGTATTCGACGAACTGGAACTTTTTCCCGTACACCATCTTGCCAAGGGGATTCTCGTCCTTGTCATCCGCATTACCGTCGGGCACAAAGCAGTCAACGGTAGAAACAATCACATTTCCCTTGCCGAAACTGTTTTTACAGGCCAGAACATTGCCATCGGCGTCCTCCAAAAGCGTGGTCGCTCCTTTCAGCTTAACTGCCTCCCTCTGGTAGTTTTCCGGCAGGTCGAACGTTTTACCGTCGGCCAGTGAGCGGACGGGGGCTTTCACCTGAAAGGCATTAAGTACCTCATCATTTTTCCTTTCAAGGCCAAGAAATGCTGCCGGGAAAAACTCGTTGACTTGCTTAATATTGAGCAGGAGTGTACCACCGCATTTAACATACTCCATCAATCGTTCGGCGAGGGCCTTGTTCTTCGGGTATTTGCCCAGCATCACGGCGACCTTGTAGTTGTTCAACACATCAATGGACACCGGTTTGTTAGGCGTATTCGGAACGATCACATCGTAAATGTCGCCGTACGCGCTGTTAGCCAAGGCTCCCTCATCGCCGTTTTTGGTCACGGGCGAATGCGGCATGATGGTGAACATGAAGGCGTCGATCATCCAGTCGGGCCGCTTATAGTCGAACATCTGCCATGATTTCCCTCCAAAGTTCGGGTAGCCTTGCGTAAACGGGACAAGCAACGCCACGGGAGCAAAACTTATACCCCTGTCCTGGTTCTTCCTCGTGAATTCAAACCAGTCCTCCCATGCCTTGCCAAGGGGAGAGGACAGATCCATCATCGGTTTCCCGTCCTTCTTGGTCTCGTGCAAATAACTCCACCAAGCCTCATGTTGGACAAAACTCGCCCCGCTCAAGTATGCCAGGAACATGTCCCTTGTGAGCAGGGACGGAGACATGCCATATCCTGGACCCATTTTTTTGTCTTCTTCGGCCTTAGCCAACCGGTAATTGGGAAAGTTGTCGCCACTGAATTTGCCCTTGTCATCATATCCGTTATAAAAATCCGCGATGTACCACCCCCAATTTTTGCTATATTGTCGGGCCGCACCCCTTACGAAGAAAAGTGACACCTGATGGCGGTAGTTTGGACCTTCTTCGCCGCCATTAGTATTGCTCGTCTCCAGCCATCCCATTCCCGCCCCATTCTCGTAGAAATAATGGTCGAAACAAGACGCTGCCCTCATATAGTTCACCTTGTCGGCGTCATTAAAAAAATACCTCGGTACGGCTTTGAGTCCTTTCATATATTGGGACGTCAACTCCTCACGGTTTTGTGGTTTGGGAAACTCCCTCACAATAGTTTTTATTAATTCCGTGTCGCCTCTCTTCTCCAGGCTGGCCTTAACGCTTGGCCACCAATAGTTGTCCTTGCTCCACGGAACTTTGAGCCAAAAATCATTATCGGTTTCGCCGCTGACGCACCCTATGAAATTTGGATGGTCTTTCTTCCATGCCATGTAGTTTTGATTATCGCATTCATAATGTTTCATTAGCCCACAGGTGAACCTGATATCTAACGGCATGATGAAAAAAGGCGCTTCTGGCCAGCTATCAATAACTTCCATATTTTCTTTAGGGATGTTAGAAATGGATACCTTGTTGGATTCAGGGACAGTGGTCAGCTCTCCCGCCCCCCGATTCCATCCGCACTCCTTGAACAACGGTTTGTCCTCCAGTTCCTGCATCGGCGTGCCGACCCACTTGCCTTTGGTGGGCAGATGGGTCTCGTTCTCGCCCAGTATGTGCCAGAAGTCTTTGCCCATGATTTGGCGAGGTTGCCAATCCTTGCTCACGTCATAATCTTTGCGCGCCACAAGTTCGTTGATCTTGCCCACCTTGTCAATATTCTCGCCTACAATAGGGCAGACCGGTATGGTGTGATTGACATAAAACAGAGCATACTTTGGATTGTGCATTTGTCCAATGTCTTGTATCATTTTAGCTTTCTTCTGCGAATGAACCGGGAAAACAGATGCAATACATATTCCTAATATTATCAGCTTTTTCATACCTGAAACTTTTAGTTATTATCTGCTTTTATTGCAGTTACTTTACCTCCTGCCGATCGGATTTCTTCCACTACCGAAACTGCCCCGTCGGCACTATGAGCATAATGCAGAACTACGGTAGCGCCTTGTCGGGCAATCTCCAACGCTACCTCTCTGCCTATACCGGTTCCTGAACCAGTAATCAAAACTTTTTTATCTTTCATTTTATCCAACATAACTTTTTAAATTAAATTGCCAAATCGACATACCATTTATACTTGCCAAACGCTTCGACTTTGCTTACCTGTCCATATTTCTTTGCCATATCGGGCCTGTCATAGCAAATCGTACAAGGTTCGATAAAAATATTATACAACTCATCCCAACCGTTTTCATTCATTAAAATTCCAAGGTAGGGTACTGTCTCAACCGGAAAAGACACTTTTAATCTGTTTTTATTCTCCATTTCTCTTACACTTAAATATTTAATTCGAATCTTTTGATCAGGTGCTCTTATTAAAAGATGAAAAACATCCATATTCTTAAATTCCTGCTCACATCTTAATCTTTGCGTGCTCCGTCTGTGACTATTTTAGCTATCACATCATGAGCATTAACCCTCTTTTCGAAATCAGTAAAATCTTTTTTTGTGTCACATGACCATGCAATTTGTGATAATGCATAAAAACGGGGGAAAGATGCTGAGAAAACAGAATCAATCGGCTGATCCCATATGGGAGCATGAGGCCCGAGTATTAATTTTTTACTTGCGCCATCTTTCAGTTCATTCGGCATAGGGTCGAAAAAGTAAACATTTTCGATCGATGATTTCTTATCGAAGTACAAATGGTTGTATGGAGCAACTACCGCCTTGTGTCCGGAAATGGCTGCTTCAGCAGCGGGATTTTCAGGAGTTACTATCTGCTGCCAAGCATCCCTACCACCTTTGTAATGCCATTGCATGATGATTGCATTCTTTGGAAAATCGCCACGCCACGATAAGTCGTCCCAAAAGACAGGAATGCGTCCTTTTGAAGTGATAAAATCAGCAAGATGAGTCATTAAGTAACGATAAACAAGATACTTCTTTTTATCTCCTTTACAATTTGCAAAAAGAGCTTGTCGCTCTTTTGTGTCATATTTTTCGAGATCTTTCTCTTTGATTAAACGCTGACAGTCAGGGCAAGTTGCCCAAGCATTCCCATAATATTCATCACCCCCAATATGAATGTAATCGCCGGGGAAAAGTTCCATGAACTCCGTGAGAATATTTTCATAAACCTTGAGAGTCTCTTCGTTTCCTACACAAGGCTCCATCCATTGAAAAGCGTCAGTGCCGGCAGTGGGTTTATATGAAAAATCAAAATCACCTTTACGAAACGGATTGCTTTGACAAAGAATATCGCGTTTTATCCAACCTACAATCGAATTATGTCCGGGCAGTTCTAATTCTGGAATAATTGTGATGTGTCGTTCTTTTGCATAAGCTACTAAATCTTGAATCTCCTTTCTGGTGTACATCCCACGAGTAGAATCTAGTAGAGGAATATTATGTAGAGGCCAGTTTTCTTTCCTGTTGAGTTCCGGATATTTGATCATTTCAACTGTCCAACCACCGTCATCGGTAAGATGAAGATGGAGACGGTTCATTTTATATAGAGACATGGTGCTAATATATTTTTTTAGCAATTTTATTGGCAAAAAATAGCGTGCCGGATCAAGCATCACCCCACGCCATTCAAATTTAGACCTGTCGAGAATAGTTACGCAATTAATTTTTATTGCTTTCTTATTATCTTGTTGATTGGCAGAGAGTAGAATCAACTGGCGTAAAGTCTGGATACCATAAAAAACTCCGGTAGGAGTTGTAGCTGTGAGGATAATTTTCTCTTTTTCTACGAAAAGAACATAACCTTCATCGCCAAGAGTTTCTCGGTCATTTAGCGAATTACTGATTACCAAACAAATTTCACCAACCGATTTGTTTTTTTTGTTCGCTCTTGTTTCAATCACTGCTGCAGGTTTTCCAAAAATTCCGGTAAATGTCTCCTGAAGTGTACCGATCTCAGACTTCAAATTAGCAGAGTAAAGTACTATTCTTACATTTTGAGTACAAAGAAATACCCCTTCTTTTACATCTACCTGTTGAGGTACAGGAATAAGTAGTTTTTCCGGTCGGTTATCTCCCTCAGCGAAAACGTTTTCTCTAAGGAAAATAGCACAAAATAATGTTACAAAACAAAAACTTTTTCTTAACATAGATAGTTAATTTAAATTGTTAAATCTATATACCAATTGTACTGGGTGTACGACAAAATTCCCTTTTTTGATAAATTAGGCAACATTTTGGTAATGTG
>CAYHQN010000018.1:0-44447 GCA_964358545.1 uncultured Tangfeifania sp.
GCCATTCTCCCCAAGTTGAGGTGCGTTTGGGTGGCGTAACGAGGAAAACAGGAGATTTAAAACAGTTTTCACGTCCTTTCCCGGTTTTACGGATGATGTCATTGCACAAACGGCAGAAATTACTGGGATTGGTAATTGGAATGCCGTCAGGAAAAGTAATTACAGAAGCGACACCATGAGTATCGGCAAACAAATCCTGTAAATGTTGGATTTCATTAAGATCAAAGAGGTCGCTAAACTGAATATCGTTTAGGGCATCAGAAGATGATTTATTAAGTTTGTGATTAGTATTCATCTTAATTTCAACGAATTAATCCATAGCTGTGCTTTTGAATTGTTATTGTGTTCCAATAACGCTTTTAAGCCTTGATATCGTTCAAGGAAATCTTTTATCTGTTAGATGTAAATATAGTCTTGTTTTTGCATCCCTCCTATACCTTTCGGATAAAAATAACTGTTACAGGTCTGTTTATGAGGATTTATATTAAAAAGAAGAGCACCTAAATTATTGAATTTAAGTGCTCTTGATCTAATTTTATTTCAATTTTAGTGCCCAGAACAAGACTCGAACTTGCACACCGTAACCGGCACCAGCCCCTCAAGCTGGCGTGTCTACCAATTTCACCATCTGGGCAGAACTTTTTAGCGAGTGCAAATGTATAAAAAAAAACAAAAACCCACCATCGGACCCCACAAAAAAGGAGCATTTGTCACTTGCTGTATTCGCAACTGTATTTTATCTCCAGGACGATCCCTTCGTTGCTAACTTTAAATTGAGTTATCTCCGACTTAAGAACTTTGGGCGCATTAAAACTATCATATTGAAATTGCCCGGTGTTGATGGGTGTCTCTTTGAGCATCACCCGCTTCTGATAAGTTCTAAGGGTTCCGCCTCCAACCAAATTTTCAATGTTGGTAGGGGCCCCCTTCACGGCCATTACCCCTAAAAAGGATTTCCCCTTGTACTCCCTGTTCAGCTTGGATTCAATCGAACATCCAACCAATAACAGTGCGGCAAAAAAGAGTAAAACAGCCTTGCTCACTAAAGTATTCCGATTGAGATCCCTTGTACAAAACAGTATTTCCAGTATTTTCAATGTTATGAAGTTTTAGTCTCGAAATTTAGTGAGATTTGAAATAGTTATTTGAATCCTGTCAAAAAAAATCACCAATCAACAGACTTTTGTTTGAGAGGTCTGGGTTTAAGGCCATTGTTTAAAACGTACATTGGATTGATCAGGACGATCAACCCCTTTTCATACCAGGTGAAACCGTTTCTGCCCATCCGGATGGTTGCACGATGGGCCAACTCTCCAAAAACGATACCCGTAATTGGCGTTACAATTATATCCTGGATACTGGGTTGTTCAAAAAATGCCTCCGTAAAATACTCCCATAACATGGAATGACCAAAACAAAAGAGGGAAGACTGAAGGATTGAGGCATTTTGCGATCTGACTGCATTGTAAAAATAGGCTCCCTGATAAGGATGCCCAACGTAATTGACAACCCACCAATCCTTGTCAATAATAGGCGGTTCAGTGTATGCCCGCTTAAAATTATTTAGGCAGTTCTCCAGGGTTATCCCACTCATGTCCCACCTGCTAATACTCTCAGGAGACACAAACAGAATCGTTGTATTGATAGTTTCAAAACCGAATATGAAAAGGGATCCCCTCAATGCCTTGGCGCCAAATTTGGCGTGCTCGTTCCGTAAAGGACGATATCCTGAAATAGAATCTTCTGGATTATTGCCAATCAAGAACTTAGCCTTTGATACGGCCTGAAAATTTGTTTTGCTCCCAAGGTTTCCACGAAGTTCCCAAATCCTCAAATCCCGGGGTAATACTTTACACCTGGCTTCAACTGCAAAGAAAAGCAGTAAACCTATGAGGAGACGAAGCTTCATGGAATATTAAGGTTTTGTTTCTAGTTTGGAATTTACATTTAAATATAGCTACAATCTAAAATAAAACCAATTTCCAGCTCAATTCATTAAGTGATCTGATGAATCAACAGTCGTTACTCCTTGCTAACTTACTTTACCAGGAATTCAGTACGCCTGTTAGCACTTCTCCCTTCCCCGGTGCTGTTATCACCAACAGGAACAGAAAATCCGACTCCTTTACCCGTCAGCCTGAATGGCTCAATGTTTCTTTTCTTCAATTCACTCACAACCGCCTCTGCCCGCTTTTGGGATAGAGCCAGGTTGTATGCCTCAGTGCCAACTTTGTCGGTATGGCCAACCACCTCCATGGAGACGGATGGATTCATTTTCATAAATTGCGCCATCTCATCCAGCTGAGATTGGGACGCCGCTTGCAATACCCACGAATTGGTCTCGAAGAAAATATTCTTCAAGGTGGTGCTTGCCCCAGAAACGATAGGTTGTAGCCTGATATTCAACTCCCTGGGCCGATCTTTTGTAAAACCGTTGAGCAAAGGGATATTTTCTGAAGAAAAAAGGTATCCCTTCCGGGAGATGCTTAAACCGTAATTTTGGCCCGAAGGGAGGCAAACAAGAAAGGTACCGTCATTTTCAGCATCGGTAATTCTGCATACAATTTTGTTGGTCAACAAATTGGAAAGAACCACCTCTGCATTTAATTTTCTTCCGGTTTTAGCATCTGCTATTTCTCCTTTCAGGTAGGAGACCGGATCCGGCCGAAGTGAATCAGGAAGGGTAAAAAAGAGGATGTCGCGTCCTCTTGCCGGGTAGCGATCGGAGGTAAACCAGGCTTTCTCTCCTGATATTTCTACAACCAGTCCCTCTTCGTTTCGATTGGTATTTATCGGATAACCCAAATTGACCGGAGCGCTGTATTTTCCATTCACCATCCTGGTAAGAAAGAGGTCAGTTCCTCCCAGTCCGGGCCGGCCATCCGAAGCAAAAAAGAGCGTTTTGCCATCTGCATGGAGGAAGGGTGAAATGTCGTTCCCTGAGGTATTTAATTCCGATACATTGGAAACATTTCCAAACTGTGGAATTCCATCCGGCGAAACACCGATTTTCTCAGCCTTCCAGATATCCATTTTACCCATTCCACCCTTTCTGCTACTCACAAACAAAAGCGTTTCCCCATCAGCTGACAAGCTTGGCTGCGACTCCCATGCCCCACTGTTAACCGGCTCCCCCATATTCAAAGGAATCGTCCATTTCCCGTTTTTATTCATCGAAATGTACAGATCACAGCTACCGATGCCATCGGCTCTTCCACAACCCGTAAAAATCAACAACCGGCCATCGGCTGAAAGGGTTTGTGCCCCCTCGTTTTCATCCGTGTTAACGGGATAACCTAGCGGGACTGCCTTACGCCAGCCGGATGAATCATGTTTCGACAGGTAGAAATCTTCCTGCGGTTTGTAGATTTTCAGGCCATATTTGTCCCTGGTTTCGAGACGGGTAAAGACCAGCTCATTGGCTTCAGCGTTGAATGAAGGCCAGTACTCTTCTGCGGAAGTATTGATCGAATCCCCCGGATCTGTGGGCTGAAAAGCGACCGGATGTTTGACCGCTTCTACCGAAAACCTGCAGGAAGCAAGTAGCAATCGCTCTTCGGGATTGAGCGACCTTTTAAGAAGTGCAAAATGTTCCATTCGGCGGAGCGCCTCAACATATTCTGCCTTTTTGTACAGGAGTTCGGCCAGAAACTTAAATCCTGCAGGGTAGACATCGCCGGACAGGGCCAGGCCCTTTGTTAAATGCGTAACCTCCTCTTCGGGCTTCCCGGCCTCATGACTGAGATCAGCAAGGGCAAAGTGGGCCATGTAATAGGTTGAGTCTGCCTTTAGAATCTCATGTAAGAGCTGGGATGCTTTCAACGAATTACCCCGCTGGGAAAGGGATAAGGCTTCGTTGTATAGGGAAACTGTCTTTTTCTGAATTGCGGTCGTATTTTGGGCATGAAGAACTACGGAGAACATGAAAAATGAAACGAATAATGACAACAACTTCATGGTAATTAAGAGCTGATATGAAAAAATTCAATTCTAATTTTAATTCCAACTAATCCCTTGACCCTTCGACTTCGCTCAGGGACCGGATCCCGCATTTCTCATGGTGGAACCAGCCCTTCGACTACGCTCAGGAACCGCGATCACCGTTTCCCCGTTTCACTTTTGTCCTTCGTGGTGAAACTTATTCAAAAATAGCAAATAAAAAAACCGCCACGGTTGCCCGGACGGTTCTTTCATGAAATTATGTGGTTGAAGATTACAGACTGTTGATGGCATTGAGGTCGTCAAAGGCCACTTGCAGGCGTGCAATCAGGGTCTCTTCACCTTTTCTTATCCAAACGCGCGGATCGTAAAACTTCTTATTGGGTTTGTCGGCACCTTCGGGGTTACCGATCTGGCTCTGCAGATAGTCGTGATTTTTGGCTTCAAACTGACGGATACCATCCCAGTAAGCCCATTGGGTATCTGTGTCGATGTTCATTTTTATGACACCATAGCCGATAGCCTCGCGGATCTCTGCATGTGAAGAGCCCGAACCTCCGTGGAAAACGAAATTAACTGGATGTTCTTCTGTCAAACCCAATTTGGCTTTGATGTATTCCTGAGAGTTTTTCAGGATAACCGGCATTAACTTAACATTTCCAGGTTTGTAAACGCCGTGAACATTGCCAAAAGATGCAGCAATGGTAAAATTGGAGGATATTTTGCTCAGTTCTTCGTAAGCATAGCAAACATCTGCAGGTTGGGTATAGAGCAGACTGTTGTCGACACCACTATTATCGATGCCATCTTCCTCGCCTCCGGTGATCCCAAGTTCAATTTCGAGGGTCATGCCCAATTTGCTCATACGCTCAAGATATCGTTTGCAAATTTCAATGTTTTCTACGAGTGGCTCTTCTGACAAATCAAGCATGTGCGAGCTAAAGAGTGGCTTGCCGGTTTGAGCGAAATGTTTTTCACTTTCGTCGAGCAGTCCGTCGATCCAGGGAAGCAATTTCTTGGCGGCATGGTCGGTATGAAGTACTACGCGAACACCATATGCCTCGGCCAAAGTATGAATGTGTTTGGCTCCTGCAACGGCCCCAAGAATACCCGCTTTCTGACCTTCCAGTTTCAATCCTTTACCGGCATTGAAAATGGCTCCACCGTTTGAGAATTGAATCATAACGGGTGCATTGGCGATTACCGCAGCTTCCATGATGGCGTTCACAGATGATGAACCTACAACGTTGACAGCCGGAATCGCAAAATTGTTTGCTTTGGCTACTTTAAAAATGTATTGCAAGTCGGTTCCGGAAACCACGCCCGGCTTTACAACCTCAGCTATTCTGTTCATAATTAAATGATTTAATTTTATGATCGCAAAGTTATGTATTCGAATTGATATTTGAACAGACTGAATATTAAGATTAAGTAAACAATATTAGGAATTGAAAATCAACCCTTCGACAAAGCTCAGGGCTGGAAGTTGACAATGAGTTGTCAGGAAGCGTTATGGGTAATTTTTTTTATCGTTTAAGATTCGGCAAACCTGCTGCCCATAACACAAAATCTAACTCAGTATGTTTAAAATTATATTTCTTTACAAATTCCTTGGACAAATTATTAAATACACGATATTGGGTACTCCTGCCATTAAATTTCTCAAGTTTGGGATATATAATTAATTTGTTTAATCCATTGTGTAGTGTCCCAAACCAAATTGAATAATCGGTTTTATTAAGAAGATATAACATCAATGTGATAAATCCTTCAGAAACCCCTTTAATTTTATATGGTTCTTTGCGCAGCTTATCTAATTTTTCTTCGGCTGAAGAATGATCATCAGTTAAAATCTTAAACCATTTATTTATTTTATCATTATCTTCATTAATGATATATTTAGTGTTTGGTGTATTAAGAAGGCTGCCAAACCAAGGGCCTTTATAGATTTTGCCATCCTCTTCATGTAGATAAGGATCATCTATTAGCTTTAATACTTCTCTAAGATGTTCTTGCCTGAGATGACCAATATTCTTTTCTATAATTTCTTTTGCTTTTGCTTCATGATCACTCTTCTCGTCACGAACCTTTTCAAAACTTTTGTAAATCGTAGAGGATTTCAACCCATCAATCAAACCAAGATTATATTTTATGTCTTCAAAACTGTTTTGCTGTGGAAATTCATTATGCATTTCTATGATTCTTTTTTTTATAACAGGTTCATCATATTCAAATAAATGATTAAAAGATTCATCTCCTTTATTTTTAAGAAAATCTTTCAAAAATGAAAAGGTAATTTCTTTCCACGCAATGCCGTGATGATCAAGACTTCTTTGTATATTAGGAGGTACTCTTGTCCCGACTAACATTACTCTTAAAGTTGGATCATCAGCAGATAAAAGCATACCTTCATAGGAAAGAATCTGACCAATATGATCGTCTTTTATAGGTCCGGCTTTTAGTTCTATGATAAGTTTTCTTTTGAACTTGTCTTCGAATAAAATATCCATTCTTCGACCATAAAGGCTCAATTGGCGGCCAATAAGTATTAAACCTTCTTCAATTAGTTCTGGATATTTACAGATTATGTCTTCAAAATCTTTTTCAAGCATATTCAAAAATTTTATACAACCCAAATTATGAACAAGTTAAATCACATTTAACAAAAAATTTAACAAGATCTTTTGTTGCTTGGATTTATGAAGTGAAATTTTTAATTCTACTAAATTACAATAAATGATGCGTTTTTTACAATTAACCAACTTTACGATAGATACAATTCAGGCTCAGACACAAGGCACAAGGGTAATCGCGGTAGCTTACCTCTTTACCAATTCCAATCACACCGCTGATTGATTTTACAGGGTTCATCAGGGCTGATGGTGTGAGTGTTACACCGCATGGAGCAGGAGGAAAAAGGGCAAAGAGATGGTGTTGGTCGGATACATCCCAGTGGCAATATCCGGGACTGTACCGGTTGGTTGTAGTTTGGCCCACGGGTAATTCTTTCCGGATGAGTTGTTGCATCCGGTCGCCGGCTGCCTCGGTTAGAAAGATTCCCACCTGGTCGTAGATATACCCTTTGGCAGGGTCCTCCCCCTTCAGCAAGCGAGCGGATTTTTCGCTGATGGACTTGCCTGCTGTACAGACAAAAAAGAGCAGCTCTTCCGAATTTCTCAGCTCTTTCAATACTGTTTTTCCTACCAGGAAGGCTCTTCCATCGGCCATAATACGTCCATTTGAAGGTTCGAACCGAATATCTTCAATGATCCTGGAACAAGCTTTTATGTCAGTGAGTTGAGAAGCAAAATCCAGCGCCTCAAGGAGGTAATCATCAAACGGGGCCGGAAGTGGGGATTCAGGATAACCCAGAATGGCCCGCAGACCCGGAAGATCAAGTGTCAACTCTTTGAATTCAAAATTATACTCCCTGATAACCATTATTTTACGAAGTTGCGACGGCCTCTCTTATTTTACGGATATGTTCTGGCGTGGTACCGCAACAGCCGCCGACAATATTGGCCCCGGCAGCGATGATCTCGTTTACCCTGGCTGCCATATCTTCCGGCGATTCAGGGAATGTGGTTTTCCCATCCACATAACATGGCAATCCGGCATTGGCGTGAACCAGGACCGGTATGGTGGAATTGACCGTTCGTATCTCTTTCACCATTCCTATCATATCCTCCATTCCGTTGCCACAATTGGTACCGATCAGATCTGCACCGGCCTCAACGATTGTTTCTGCCATTTCAGATGGTGAGATTCCCATCATGGTGCGGAACTCGCCACCGATGATTTTCTGGAAAGTCATGGTGCAGAATACTTCGCAGTGGGTATTTTCTTTCGCAGCTTTCACTGCGATACGTGCCTCATCGAGGTCGGTCATGGTTTCGATCATGATGGCATCAACCCCGCCTGCCTCCAATGCCATGGATTGCTCTTTGAAAGCATCGTAAAGTTCATCTTCCGTCACCTCTTCCATCATCAGCAGTTTCCCGGTAGGGCCAACTGAACCAAGAACAAAACGGTCGGGTCCGGCAGCTTTACGGCTAATTTCCGCGGCAGCTTTGTTGAATTCGAATACCCTATCGCCAAACCCATATTTTTCAAGTTTAAAGCGACTACCTCCGAAACTATTGGTTTCGATGAGGTCAGCGCCTGCTGCTATATAACTCCTTGCAATATCCAAAACATCGCCTGGCCTGGAAATATTCCACTCTTCGGGACATTCGCCGGGTTTCAACCCCTTTTGCTGAAGAAAGGTCCCCCAGGCACCATCTGACACCATAATATGCCCATTTTGTAATTCTGCAGTAATCTTTTTCATAATAATATCCTTTTCAAAGGCCAAACGGAACTTCCAACTCGGATGAGATCCTTTCGTTTCAAAGATAATCAAAAATAAAATTAACTACCTGAAAGCGCAGGATTCAAATAGACTACTTGAAATTTATCTTTTCCGGAGAAAATTGAATCAACTTTTGTAACTTTTTTTATTTGTAATCGTTCTAAATAATATAAATCAAGATCAACAGTCACAAACACATCCAAAATTCTACCAGATTAAAAGAAACGAATTTTTCTCAGCTATTGGAATTTCTGCAGGCATGATTTTTATGGCTCCTGTACTTTCGTCATGTAGTAAGGGTTTAACTGACACCACCACCAATCCGGGAGGCGGAGGAAACACCGGTGCGGTCGATTTTACGCTTGACCTAACATCTCCTACTTATGCAGCGCTTAACAGCAACGGTGGATCTATCGTCAAAGACAACATCATTGTAGCCCGTACCTCTGCAGGAGTTTATGTTGCACTTACCTCAATATGTTCCCATCAGCAGTACAATCCTATTGCATTTGAAAGCGCTAACAACAGGTTTCACTGTCCCAACCACGGATCCAATTTTGGTGTGGATGGTTCCGTCATCAATGGACCAGCAACCTCCGCCCTGAAGAAATACAACGTACAACTCACTGGCACCAATCTGAGAATTTACGCCTGATCAAATAATAGCTGACGGGGTGACTCAGAGTCACCCCGTCAGCTATTTAAAAAAACGATCGTAACTATTTATTTTTCAGCCACATTGACTCCATTTCTTCGAGAGTTTTGCCTTTCGTTTCAGGAACCATTTTCCAGACAAAGACAAATGAGAGTAGGCTCATGGCCCCATAGAACCAATAGGTCACGCCACCACTGAATTCCATCATGGCAGGGTAAGTGGACGAAATGAAATAGTTGGCTGCCCACTGGGAGGCGACCGCGATGGCAATGGCCCGGCCCCTGATCTTGTTTGGGAAGATTTCAGAAATCAGCACCCAGCAGATCGGTCCCCACGACATCATGAAGGATGCAGTGTAGATGATAATAAAGACCAGGGTACTGATACCTATCACCTTCATAAAGGCAAGTGCACCTATGGCAAACATTCCGACAGCCATGCCGATAGAACCGATCATGAGCAGTATTTTACGGCCATATTTATCCACAGTAGCGATTGCAATCACTGTAAAGATCACATTAACCAATCCCATTACGACAGTTTGCAGCATGGAAGCGTCTTTGGCAGCGCCCATGCTTTCAAAGATGCGCGGGGCATAGTACAATGCGACGTTGATGCCAACAAATTGCTGAAAAACAGAAAGAAGTATTCCGATGACTATGACCACCTTCCCATAGGCAAAGAGCTTTTCGGAGGAGGCCTCCACCGATTTTTTGATCTCCTGTAGTATCGTTTTTGCCTTCTCTATTCCATTGATCCTTGTCAAAATGTGGAGCGCCTGCCCGTCATGGTTGTGCAGGGCCAGATATCGGGGCGTCTCGGGTACGAAAAACAACAGAAGCGCAAAAATACCGGATGGTATGGCAGCTGATGTGAACATCCAACGCCATCCAATGGTGTTGATCCACTCAATGGTTTGACCGTGCGCGATACCATAATTGACGAAATAGACTACCAGCATACCAAAAATAATGGCAAACTGGTTGAACGAAACCAACCGGCCCCTAATTTCTGCAGGGGCAATTTCACCAATATACATCGGGCAAACAGCCGAGGCTATTCCGACTCCAATACCGCCAATGATCCGATAGAAATTGAACATGAACAACAATCCCATGGTAGGTACCCCTTTGGTAAAGAAGAGGGTCTCGGGCCAGCCGGATCCCAGTGCAGAGATAAAAAAGAGTAAGGCCGCAAGCATCAGCGAATTTTTACGTCCCAGTTTCGAAGCCGCCAGGCCTGAAACCATACCCCCAATAATGCATCCGATCAGGGCGCTGGAGATGGTTGCCCCGTGTGCCAGTGATCCCAATCCCAGACCTTTGATCAAATATAGCTGAATCGATTTTTCGGCTCCTGAAATAACTGCCGTATCGTATCCGAACAATAGTCCGCCCAGTGTGGCCACCATGGTAATGCCAACCACATAAGAAGTGCTGTGCTGCTTCATGGATTAAATGTAGCAGTTAATCAATTGTTCCAGCATCTCCTGTTTGCCACTGATCTGTTTTGGTTCACCAACCTCTTTTGCTATGTTATAAAGATCAGTTAAGTTGAGTTTCCCAGCTTCATATGCTGCTCCCTTGCCCGAATCGTAAGATGCATAACGGTTGGCCTTCAGTTTCAGATAATCCGAATCTTTCAGCAATTTATCGGCAATAACCAATGAGCGGGCAAAAACATCCATTCCACCAATATGGGCCATGAAAATATCTTCCATATCTGTTGAATTTCGACGGGTTTTTGCGTCGAAATTAATTCCTCCGGTGGTGAATCCTCCGGCTTGAATAATTTCCAGCATCGCCTCCGTAATCTCATAAATATTGGTTGGGAATTCATCCGTATCCCATCCGTTTTGGTAATCACCTTTGTTCGCGTCGATCGAACCAAACATGCCGTTGTCGCGTGCGGTGCGCAGCTCGTGGGCAAATGTGTGGCCGGCCAGCGTGGCATGGTTGACCTCAATATTCAATCTGAAATCGTTTTCCAGTCCGTGTGCCCTCAGGAAGCCAATCACAGTCTGTGTGTCGAAATCGTATTGGTGTTTCATTGGCTCCATGGGTTTTGGCTCAATAAGGAAGGTTCCTTTGAATCCCAGTTTACGTGCATAGTCGCGGGCTGTGGCAAGGAATTTACCCATGTGCCCCAACTCACGTTTGGTATCGGTATTGTGCAGGCTCATGTAGCCTTCCCGTCCTCCCCAGAATACATAGTTGGTGCCTCCCAGTGCGATGGTTGCCTCCATGGCATTCTTGACCTGAACGGCAGCATTGGTCAATACATTAAAATCGGGATTAGTTGAGGCGCCGTTCATGTAGCGTGGGTTGGAGAAAACATTGGCTGTGCCCCAAAGCAATTTGGCCCCGGTAGCTTGCTGACGTTCTTTTGCAAAGTCGATCATGTTGGCCAGCCGTTTTTCAATTTCAAAAACGGATCCGTCGCCAACTACATCGGTATCGTGAAAGCAGTAAAACGGAGCACCAATTTTGCTGATGAATTCGAATGCTGCATCCATGCGCTCTTTGGCCGCGGTCATCTTGTCTGATGAACCCACCCATGGGAAAATTTGGGTGCCGGGACCAAACGGATCGCCGCCATCGCCACAGAAAGTGTGCCAATAAGCCACTGCAAACCGAAGATACTCTTTCATGGGTTTTCCCAAAACGACCTTTTTGGCATCGTAATATTTAAATGCCATCGGATTTTTCGACTGCGGACCTTCGTATTGAATCTGGTCAATACCCGGGAAATACTCTTTGTTTCCTTTAAAAACTGTCATGATGTTTGAATTTTAAATGATTGATCGTATGATTATAACTGTTTGTTTAGTTGGTCCTTCCAATTCTGGTAGGCATCCTGGTAAGCATTCTTGTTGGCATGGTTGGGAAGGACTGTCTCCAGTTTGTTCAAACTGGCAAATGCTTCTTTCGCAGATGCAAAGTACCCTGATCCTATCCCGGCACCACGCGCTGCCCCGATCGAACCGTCGGTATCGTACATTTCAATGGTGGCGCCCGAAATACCAGCCAGTGTCTCCCTGAACAGCGGACTCAGGAACATATTGGCTTTCCCGGCCCTGATCACTTTGGCATGAATGCCGATCCCCTCCATGATTTCCATCCCATATTTGAAGGAGAAGACAATTCCCTCCTGCGCTGCGCGGAAAAGATGGGCATCGGTATGGGTGTTAAAGCCAAGTCCTGAAATCTGCGCTCCGATATTTTTATTTTGAAGCACCCTTTCTGATCCGTTCCCAAAAGGAAGAATGCTCAGACCTTCAGATCCGATAGGCGCAGTAGCTGCCTTGTCATTCATTTCGGCGTAGGAGAACGCTTTGTTTCCAATATATTTGTTAAGCCAGGAGTTAAGAATACCGGTTCCGTTGATACAGAGCAGTACGCCAAGTCGGGTGGCGTGGGCTGTATGATTGACATGGGCGAAGGTATTGACCCTGGAGAGCGGATCATATTTTACCTCACCGCTGACGCCGTAAACAACCCCTGACGTCCCTGCAGTAGTTGCGATTTCTCCAGGGTTTAAGACATTCAGCGAGAGAGCATTGTTGGGCTGGTCACCTGCACGGTAACTTATTTTGGTACCCTCAGCCAAGCCTAATTCCCTTGCAGCTTTAGCATTCACGACCGACTGGACAGAGAAAGTAGAGACGATTTCAGGAATGAAGGAGTGGTCGAATCCATAATAATCCAGTATGCTTTCCGCTACTTTATTCTCCCTGAAATTCCAAAGAATACCTTCTGACAGTCCGCTGGCAGTAGTTTTGATATCCCCCGACAATCGCATGGCAATGTAATCGCCCGGTAACATGATCTTGTCAATGCGACCGTAAAGTTCGGGTTCATTCTCTTTTACCCATTTTAGTTTGGAAGCAGTAAAATTTCCGGGAGAATTCAAAAAATTGGCCAGGCAGTTTTGTTCGCCCAGATCGCTGAAGGCCTTGTTCCCGTACACGGCAGCACGAGAGTCACACCAGATGATGGAGGGGCGCAAAACCTGTTGATTTTTATCCACCAACACCAGTCCATGCATTTGGTAGGAGATTCCGATGGAATCGATGGTTTTGGGTTCAATTTTCGAGCTGTTCAAGACATCCTGAATGGATAACTTTAAGTTTTCCCACCACAATTCGGGAGCCTGTTCGGCCCAACCGGTTTGTTTGGCGATAATTTTCATCTCCTGTTTCGGATAGAAAGCAGATGCAATACATTTCCCTGTCGTTCCGTCAACGATGGATGCTTTCACCGATGAGCTGCCAATGTCAATTCCTAATAAATACATAATGGTATACTATTTAATTTTTAACTGTTCTGTTGCAGTATGATATTTTTACAAGGATTCACGAATGATCAGTTCTGTCGGTACCAGAAAATCAACCTGTTCATTGCCTACAGCATATTCAGCCGCCTTTTTCCCCATTAACTTGAAGTCGGTAGATATCACGGTGATTCCATTGGAAATAAACTGCTTCATGGGTGTATCGTTATAGGATAAAATGCCAAAATCTTCCCTTAGTTTGAATTTTTTTCGGTTAGCCTGCTCCAGAACTGCTGCCAGATCGATGTCTTCAAAGACGAAGTAGACCTTCCCAACTTTGATGTCAAGTTCCTGTATGTCGTATAAAATACTAAAATTAAGACCGTTGTCAGAGCAAAATTTCCCAACATTATCGATTGATTCGGACGGGTGAAAAGTGTACTGAGGGTAAACGCAGACTACCTCATCGTACTTCCGAAGCAAATGCCAGCCTGACGTCAGACAATTGTACACTGATTCACCAAAATCCTGGTAAACCTTTGCCTGTCCGGGTTGTGAATGGATTGACCAGTCGATCAAAAGCAGCTTATCAGGATCAATCTCCCTGATAATTTCCGGAATTCCCGGATGATTGAAGTTCATGATAATGTAAGAGTTGAACTTGCCGTTACTGCTATGGATGATCGACTTGAAAAGTTCGAAATTGTAGTGGTGAAAATTGATGTCGACCAGGATGTTTTTAGGAAGATTTAATTTGAAGGAATTGTACAACACCTCTTTATAAGCCTTGAAGGTATCGAGAAAGAGAAATACTTTCTTTTGGGAGTGGGTAACAAAATATCCTTTGTTTGGTATGGCTTCGACTATTTCCCTGCGCTTTAATTCAGCATAGCTCTTAAAAACCGTATCGCGGGATAGTCCCGACTCTTTCATTATTTCGTTGACGGATGGTAAAGGATCGCCCTCCAGCAGCATCTTAAAATTGATGGAACGTATCAGTGCTTCGACTAGTTGTTGAACCTTCGATACGCTGGAGTTTAAATTCGGTTTGAAGCTGAATTTTTGCATTTGAATATTTAGATCAACTGTTCTGATCCGTTCTGCAAATATAGAGAGAGGAAGGATTCAGCGGTCAATAAAAATCATGTTGTTCAACATCTCTTTGACCTGATCCCGGGATCAAGTCAAGCACTCCAACCGAAAATAATATGTTGTACAATATTTTTATTTTTGGCACCTTTCTTATTATTAAAAGTAAAAAATACTATTTTTACTGCGTTGATAATAAACCGAAAAAGATGAAAAAAAATTATGCTTTTCAATTGTTGTTCCTGTTTCTGTTGATGGGTTTTTCCCTTTCGGGGATTTCTCAAACCACCATTGTGGTTCATGCCGATAAGCCCGGAGCCAAAATTGATAAATCCATTTACGGCCATTTTGCCGAACATCTGGGCCATTGCATTTATGGGGGCATCTATGTGGGCGAAAACTCTGAGATACCCAACACAAAGGGTTTCCGTTCGGATGTGGTAGCTGCCTTAAAAGATTTAAGTGTCCCGTTGGTTCGTTGGCCAGGTGGTTGTTTTGCAGACACTTACCACTGGAGAGACGGAATTGGACCAAAATCAGGGCGACCATCAATTATCAATGTACACTGGGGCGGTGTGACTGAAAACAACAGTTTTGGCACCCATGAATTTCTTGATTTCTGCGAATTAATCGGTGCGGATGCCTATGTCAACCTGAATGTAGGAAGCGGAAGCGTACGCGAAGCGGCAGAATGGGTGGAGTATGTCACCTCTTCCAATGAGAGTCCAATGACCAATCTTCGCAAAAAGAACGGACGGGATAAACCCTGGAATGTAAAATATTGGGCTGTTGGAAACGAAACCTGGGGATGCGGTGGCAATATGCGTCCGGAGTATTATGCCGATCAGTATCGTCAATATGCCTCATTTATGCGTGCACCCGGTATCTATAAAATTGCCAGTGGTGCCAATGTTGAAGACTACAAATGGACAGAGGTAATGATGCGTGAAGCTGCCAGAATGATGAACGGACTTTCGCTTCACTATTACACGGTACCCAATAACTGGCAAAACAAAGGCTCTGCAACAGAATTCAACGAAGAAGTGTGGTTCAACACCCTTCAGAAGACACTGAAAATGGATACCCTTGTAACCAGACATTCGGAGATCATGGATAAGTATGACCCCAGGAAAAGAGTTGGATTGCTCGTGGATGAGTGGGGAAGCTGGTACAATGTTGAACCCGGTACCAATCCTGGGTTTCTTTTCCAACAAAATTCCCTACGCGATGCACTTGTTGCCGGCATTAACCTGAATATCTTCAATAACCATGCCGACAGGGTGCGTATGAGCAACATTGCCCAAATGATCAATGTACTTCAATCCGTCATATTAACAAAGGAGAAGGAGATGGTTTTGACTCCGACCTATTATGTATTCAAGATGTACAAGGTGCACCAGGAAGCCACTATGCTGCCTGTTGAAATCAAATGCAACCAGTACACCCTGGGAACACAATCCCTGGATGCAGTGAATTGCTCGGCATCAATAAAAGATGGCGTAGTGAGTATCACACTTTGTAACCTGGATCCAAACAAATCACAGCAGGTCAGTTTTGATCTTTCCGGAATGAAACTATCCAAGGTTTCAGGAAAGATAGTGACTGCAGGCAAAATCAACGCCTACAACGATTTTGGCAAGAAAGGGGAGGTTTCGGAAGCCGAATTCAAAAATGTTAAAATTGCATCCGGTAAAGTATACGCAACCATCCCTTCCAAGTCTGTGGTATTGATACAGTTACAATAGAATTTAATGTAAATTGACGGGGTGACTCAGAGTCACCCCGTCAATTATTCTTTTTTCTCCTGAAAAAACGTTAACTTGTAGAGTAGAAACTTCACCCTTCTTAAAACTACTTAAAATGTTTTTTCAAACCAACCACCTTTACCACATTTACAATCAAGGCAATAACAGGCAAAAAATTTTCTTCAGTAAAAACAATTACTCATTTTTTCTGCATAAAATTCAAAACTATATTCTCCCTTACGGAGATTTGCTTGCCTGGTGTTTAATGCCGAACCATTTCCACATAATGATCTATGTCCACACCTGCGAATTAAAGCAAAGGAATGGGAAAAGAAGAACTTTAAATGATTCTATTGGGATTATGTTAAGATCATATGCCCGTGCTATCAATAAGGAAATAATCAGAACTGGTTCGCTTTTCAGGGAAGAGACGAAAGCAGCATGCTTAACAGAACCCAGTCAAATCAATAATTCGTGGTATATAAAAGGACGCATGAAGGAGGTGATCCTGGAAAATCCAGATGTTGGCTATCCAAATATATGTTTCAACTATATTTTACAAAATCCGGTTAAGGCAGGGTTGGTACATTCACCTGCGGCCTGGAATTTTTCCTCATTTTCTGAGTACATCGAATACAATTCAGATAGCACGCTTAACTTCAAAAGAATCAAAGAGTTTGGACTCAATTTTCTTCATCTTGACGGGGTGACTCTGAGTCACCCCGTCAAGAATGGGAAAATGAAAAAAAAATGATTTTCAGTTTAGCTTTTCTAAATGATTGTTGTACTTTTGCCCCTGCTGAAAATAGAAACCAGTAATATGGAAGAAGGCTCGAGTAGAAACAAATTATTTATCCTGATGTAGTCGGGACGATCGGCCTTTGTCTGTCCTCCTGCGCTAACTCAAAAAAAAGCAAAGGAGGCTTGTATGACTTCAACAGTCCCATTTTTTCTTAGCCGCATTATAGGTGCCAAAGTATTTGATCCTGAAAGAAATTTTGTTGGAACGGTAAAAGATTTGCTGCTAAGCGCCGATCTCTCTACCAACCAGGAGCCCATCGAAAGACCTGTAGTTCAAGGAATTTCGCTTAAAATAAAGAATCAGGTCAACCATTTCTCATTTGACCATTTTGAAGTTTCCAAGAAGAAACGAAAGCTCCAGGTTCTATGCAACAAGTTGGAGGAGCTACCCGAGAACAAAAAAGAGGAGAGCATTCCGTTGGCCGCCCTCGTTCTGGACAAGCAGATTGTGGATTTGAACGGACGCAAAGTTGTTCGTGTCAATGATGTCAGGCTGGTGACCATCAACAGTATTACCTACGCCATAGCCGTAGATGTTGGCATTGAAGGGTTGCTTCGCCGCATTGGGATTATTCAGCCGATCAAGTTTCTATTTTCTCTCGTCAAAGCAAGCGTTCCGTCAAAATTCATCTCCTGGGACGATATGGAGGCGATCGATTATTCCAATTTGAGCATCAAGCTTACCTCAACCTATTCCAAGCTCAATACACTCCACCCTTCCGATCTGGCCGATATTATTGAAGATTTGGATAACCGTTCACGTCAGTCGGTCTTTCTTGCCCTGGACGAAGAGATGGCAGCCGATGTACTTGAAGAGATGGAGCCCAAAGCCCAGATGAAAATCATCGAGGGAATGTCGGTCGAAAAGATGGCCGACGTATTGGAAAAGATGCCTGCAAACGAAGCGGCCGACATCCTCGATTCGCTCGAAGAGGAGAAGGCAGAGTTGCTGCTGAACGAGATGGAGGCAGAGTCCTCCTCCGAAGTACGTGAACTGCTGGAATATGAAAACTATGAGGTGGGTAGTATCATGACCACCGAAATATTAGCTTACCAGGAAGAAACTACCGTTGAAGCTGTCTTTGAAGATTTGCGCGTCAACCAGCCCGAGGCGGAATCCCTGTTTGGTTTCTTTGTGGTCAACAAAAACAATGAACTTATTGCCACCTTCTCCTTCCGGGACCTGGCAGTCTCTCAACCTGAAGCCCAAATTTCATCTTTTATGAATGACGATCCAATCTTCCTCTATGATGAGCAGAAAATGGATGATGTGGCAGAACTGGTCTCCAAGTATAATCTTTTAACGATCCCTGTCATCAACAAAGATCACCAGCTTGAAGGAATGGTTGTCATCCATGACGTCATTGAAGATTTAGTAAACAAAAGAAGGACTAACAAAAAATAGAGGGCGCAGGCATGTTCAAAGACAAACACAAAAGATGGTCCCTGTATAAGAAAATCGGAATTTTCCTTGCAATATTAGGACCAGGAATCATCACCGGAAGTGTTGACAATGATGCCGGTGGTATTACAACCTACTCTGTAGCCGGCGCTTTGTACGGGTATAATCTGATCTGGACATTGATTCCCTCGTTTCTGGTATTGATCGTCATTCAGGAGATGAATGCAAGAATGGGCATCGTAACCGGAAAAGGTCTTGCCGACCTTATCCGGGAAAACGCCGGAGTAAAAGTCACCTTTTTTATCTTTATTGGTTTACTTATAGCCGACATCGGCAATACAACTACTGAGTTTGCCGGTGTTGCAGGAAGTATGGAGGTATTCCACGTAAGCAAGTATGTCTCTGTCCCGGTAGTCGGGTTTTTAGTCTGGATACTTGTCGTCAAAGGCACTTACAAAGTAGCCGAACGCATATTTCTGGTTTTCAGTGTTTCTCTGCTGACTTACGTAATTTCTGCCATTTTGGGCAAACCACACTGGTCCGAAATCGGACATAGCATAATTCATCCTGATTTTCCAATCAATGGCAAAAGCCTGGCAATGATCATCGGGATCATAGGAACCACTATCGCCCCATGGATGCAGTTTTACATGCAGTCCTCTGTGATAGAAAAAGGGTTAAAGATGAAAAACTACAAGTATACCATGATCGATATCATCGTCGGTTGCATAGCCACAGTGGTTGTAGCTTTTTTTATCATGGTTGCCTGTGCATCCACCCTATATGAGAATAAGATTCCTATCGAAGAAGCCAAAGATGCCGCAATGGCGCTGCAACCCCTTGCAGGTCAGTTTGCATCTCAGGTTTTCGCATTCGGATTATTTGTTGCCTCAATTTTTTCTGCCACCATTTTACCACTCGCAACTGCATTTTATGTTTGCGAAGCCTTCGGATTTGAAGCCGGGATTGATAAAAAATGGGATGAAGCGCCTGAATTTTATGTGCTTTATACCTCAATTCTCGTTATTTCGGCAGGTATCATTCTGATCCCCAATGCCCCACTTATCTCCATCTCCTTATGGACGCAAGTAATTAACGGGGTTCTTTTGCCAGTGGTATTGGTTTGTATGATTTTACTGGTGAATAACAAGAAGATTATGGGTGAGTATGTCAATAAACCATTCAACAACATCGTCGGCTGGACTACAGTGGTGGTATTGGTTGGCCTGTCAGCTCTATTGCTTTTGTCTCCGATCTTAAAAATGATTTAAACCGACAAACAACTCAGGGGGACATCTACTAACTATCCCTGATATTGTTAAGTTCAATAGTTGAAAATAACACAATTGATCGGGTTCTTCTTCAATGATTGCAGTTTTCATTGAGAAATAAGGGATATTGGATGAATATAACCCTCTTTGTGCTTAGATACTTTTTATTTTGATGAAAGTCGATTTAGCTTTGAAATTAGTAAATAGACAATTAGTAAAAATTACATCAATTAATAAGTAAAACAATGAAAAACGTAGCATTTAAATTATCAGGATTTTTCCTTTTGGGTTTGCTGGTACTGAGCTGCTCAAAAACAGAAACTGGTCCTTCCCAAATTCCCCTTAAAGATGCATTGACCAGTAGTGCCCAGAATTTAAACAGTGCAATAACAGACATTTCGGCTTCACAGGCATTTCAGCTGTTGAGCGTCAATAGCGGAACAACACTGAAATCCGGAACGATGATGACAACAACCACCGGTTATAGTGCACTCATTCCATTATCCCTTGTAAAAGGAGTATATGATTACAAAGCGATAAAGACGGAAGAAAGCAGTCATTATCCACTTATCCGCTTTTTTACGAAAAGTGCATCTGCCAGTAACATAGTGGTGAATATGCCCTTGAGTAAACTGAAAAATCCTCATGATATAAGAGAGTATCATAAGGCTGATTCAACACTGACCAACAATTTCTCCATTTCTGTATCTGATTACCACAACAATTACAACAATTACCACGATTATGACTACGTCAATGTTGCTGATATCAGCATCGATAACGTAAAAGCCGGTGGTTTAAGTATCAAGTCAATTGTTAGCCCTAATCACAACACACAATATGCTTCCCAGTTCGATTTCACCAACGGATATACCGCTAAATATCTATATTCATCCGGTGATACGACTGTCTCAAGCTTCACTATCCTTAAAACCGGCGGTATCTTATATCAAGAGAAGTTGCTTACAATCAAGAAAGATACAGCCAAATTTGGTCGCGAACACCAATATATACTTACCATCGGTAATGTAAAAATTGTTAGAAAATATGGCTCACCGGCTGAAGTTTATGTCAACGGAGTACTGGATCCAAAAGCAGTTGTTACCATCATCGATAATGATGAAAATGAGGAATCGGAACATTCAATCACCCACAAGCGGGATATTCAGATTACCTTCGCAGATGGGACTGTTTCTACCGTATCTGCTTTAATTGGCAAATCAATTACTGACATTTCAACCCTGTTTACTTCACTTCACCAGGTTTACTTCGCAGCGTACGTAGTTGACTGGATAGCCTATGACATTTATTACAAAAGGTAAAAGTTCACGTTTCATTCAAATATTTTAACAAAAAATCTTCTGCGGATATTAAGGGTATTTCGCGGGAGATTTTTTTTGCTTCAATTCAGGTGCAGAAAATAGATCTGTTGAGTCAGGTCCATTCTCCCTGATATGCCCCTGAAAAGGATGCGGTTCGTCCATTTCGTCGAGCGGCATATCTTCCGTCTTCATTTAACCACTGTCCCAAACAAGGTTGCCGCAATCGGGATCTTCAAAAAAGCGTTGGAGGAAATAAGATTTCAATTTAAATAGCTAATTGATCAATCTTAATTTTACCGGTCCGATTAATCCTGATTTTATTTCACCCCTGTACATTGTTGGAATTGATGTGTAATTATTCGCTAAAGTATTGTATATTAGTATTTCTATTTGATTTTCACCTTGTTGGACGAATGGAGTAATATTGAATTTCCATGGTGGTGAAAGCTTGATACCGACACTCTTGCCATTGATAAACAATTCAGCTGAAGATACCAGATCACCGAGGTCAATTTCCAATCTGTTCTTTAAATCCAGGGCATCGATATCAATGGTTTTTCGGTACCAGGCACCACCGGAATAGGCTTTTAAACCATCAATTTTTGACCAGTCACCCAAATTGATGGAACCTTTACCACATTGCTGTTCGATATATTGCGGAATTGCACCTGCACCACAATACCCCGGCTGATAATCGATTTTTAAAACTACTTGCGAACTTGTTGGTTTTGATTTGTTTAAATTCACGCTATAGCTTGTTAATCCATCGGGTTGCTTTTCTCCGGGTATGGTCGGTATTTGAATGCCATCCATCCAGGTAGTATGTTCCATCGGGTTCCGGCACTCTTGCTTTCGACATTTTCACATTTTTTAGGGCTCCTAAACGGATGAAATTATCATACATTTTCCCTTTTAAGCCATGGTAGCCCTGGTGCCCGGGGTCTCCTTCCACACCCTGTTTCCAGGAAAAACCATATTCTTCGCAACGGTATTTTTTACCTGAAATTTCAACTTCATTTGTCCCTTTTTGAGGGATCATAGTTAATAATCCTGCCTCCGATGGTGCATCGGGTAATGCTCCAAGTTTAAGAAATTGCGTTCCAAATGCACAATTGACACTTTTCCAGGTCTTATCCAAAGTGAGTTTTCCTCCGGCATATTCTTTGTTTTCACTAAAATAGACTTGACGTACCTGAGCACCTAACAATTCATTCTTTGCAGGAAGCTGAAAATCTCCCCATTGATTGTCGTTGGGAGAGTGAAGTTATCTCGCCATTCCAGGGATTCCATAATTGATATTTTCACGTCATTCGTCCCATTTTTTTCTGTCGCTTCGGGAATTTTACCAATATTTACAATGACTCCCCCTGCTTTTTTAAATTCTTCCAATTTTTTGAGAGAAGCATAACGGATTGCTTTCACCAGGCCTCTGTATAAAGCGCCGGTTTGCCCGGATTGGACAGACCAGACGACGCAACGCCACCGGAATCCGTGTGGCTATAATTGATTTGCAGGCTGGGTATTCCTTTGTTTTTTAGTTGATCCAGTTGCCAAAGAAGGCGCTCATGGGTAAGTGCATCGCCCTGCCACCAATAAAAAGGGACTTCGCCATAACCTTTTGGAGGATGGATGAATCCAGGTAAAACATCGGGCACCTGACTTCGATCAGGATAACCTACAGGCAACCTGGTTTGCGCTGCTGATTGGAAAGAAATCAACAGAAATACTACGAATAGACAAATTATACAATTTTTCATCTGTATTTAATTGATTAGGTTTTGCGCCAAGTGATAAGTTTTCCCCTTTTCAGTTAAAAGTTCAATCGTTTTTTCTTTATAACGGACTGTGCAATGACCTCCTGATTTAGATAGGACATCAGCACTTTTAAGTGCCCCATTTTTCCAGGCAATGTACACTTCAAAATTACCGCGTGCACACAACCCTCTTACACTGCCGGTTGGAAAGGCGGGAGAGAGGGCAGGCAACAGCTGGATCTCCCCGTTATGACTTTGCAGCAGCATTTCCCCAAGAGCAGCCGTGATGCCCAGATTACCATCGATCTCCCAGTATTTTTCGAAAAATTTGCTGGTAAAGTTAGGAAAGAGTGCCAGTTTAAAATGGCGGTCCAGCACTTTTTGAAGATTCACTCCGTCTTCGAGCCTGGCCCATAAATTTGCCGGGAATGCCCCCGTCCACGATCCGGAGTTATAAGCCTCGCCGGGTTTGCGAAACTCAATAGTTTTGCTAATGGCCCTGGCCAATTCAGGCGTTTTTCGCAAGGAGATCAGATGACCGGGTGCCAAACCCCACCCTTGAGCTACCTGACCATTTAATGGACTTGCAGGTTGCCATGGATCAAGCCACTCCTGCAATTGCCCTGTTGCAGGGTCAACCATCATAGGAGGTAATTGAGGTAACAGGGAGGATAGTTGATCGGCAAACTCCCTGTCTTTTCCCAATATCCTGGATGCTTCAATGCAGTAGTTGAAAAGGCTTCGAATGATCTGTATATCCTGTGTAGCCCCCAGGCAGGCCCATCCAACAACTCCGTCGGGACGGATGTAATTATTTTCGAACGACATGGAAGGATTGGTCACCAGCCATCCGGTTTTGGGGTCTTTCTGAAGTGCATCAACAAAAAACAAGGCTGCACCTTTCATCGTCGGCCATACATCGGCCAGATAAGCTTTATCCAGCGTAAACAGGTACTGTTCCCACAAATGATGGGCAAGCCATGCGCCGGCGACCTGATAAATGTTCCAAAAACCGCTGCCCCCTTCCGGAGAGGTATTGCGCCAGATATCAGCATTGACACCAGCTACCCAACCCCGGGCCCCATAGATGTTTTTAGCAGTCTTTGCCCCGTCAACGGAAAGATCTTTAATCAAATCGACCAATGGCAGATGACATTCGGCCAGATTGGCCAGGTTAACCGGCCAATAGTTGATCTCAACATTGCAATCCAAAGTATAGTTGGAACTCCACGCAGGACGCAGGTCTTTGTTCCAGATGCCCTGAAGTGTGGCTGCTTTTGTTCCCGCCCGGGAAGAGGATATGAGCAGGTACCTTCCAAACTGAAAGTAGAGCGCTGCCAGGTTGGGGTCCTTTCCTGCCGTATAATTTTTAATTCGTTCCTGTATCGGTTTAAGTGCGGCACTGTCTGTCCCTAAATCGATATCCATTCGCCCAAAAAGATTTACATAATCGTTGATGTGTGCCTTTTTCAACTGATTGAATCCCTTTTTAACGGCTTTATCGATATCGCCCGAGCAAAGCGCCTTGTAATCTTTCCCTTCAGTATAAGGATTTTTGTCGAAACCGTTATAGCTGGTCTGTATCGCCAACAAGATAACCACCTCGTCAGCACCTTTAACGGTCATTAAACCATTACCGCAGGTGATTTGTCCTCCAGCAGGCAGAATACGGGCCTGGGCCTGAAAACGCATCCCTTTTCTCTCCTCAAACTCACTCTTCATCGCGGCATTAGTGAAGAGAAGATGGGGGGCATTACTGGGCGCCCTTCCTTCAAGTTTCAGGTCATTCCCGGAAGCCGAAACCTGATAGGGAAGCTGACTGTTGAGTGAAACAGAGAAGTTCAATGCCCCTTTTCGGGAAGCATAGATGCGGGCCACCAAAACATTGTCGGGGTAAGAGGCAAATACTTCGCGGGTATAGGTGACATTCCCTGACTGATAGCTAATTTCTACTAATCCATTATCCATATTTAGTTCCCGCCGGTACCCTGAGATTTCCTGAGGATGATCAAAGTCCAATAGCAGATCGCCAACAGGTTGGTAGCATTGGCACCATGGGCCCTGCAAGTGCTCAGCTATTAATTTTTCGGCTTCCTTGGTTTTTCGCGCACTGAGCAAAGACCGGATTTCAGGAAGGTATTTGTGAGCTTCATAGTTTTGCTTGTCCTTCGGTTCGCCCGCCCAAAGCGTCTCTTCGTTCAGACTCCAGATATCCCGCTTAATACCCCCCTTTACCATGGCTCCCAAACGTCCGTTTCCGATAGGGATGGCCTCTTCCCATTTTGTTCCCGGTTCCGAAAACCACAAAACGTACTTTTTCGTCAGTGGCATTTCGCTGCAACCAAACAATAGGATGCACAAAAAACACAAAATAATATTTCTTATCATAGCGTATTTTTTAAGAATAAGGAATGTTTCATCAAAGAAAGCAAAATATTTTCAATGAAAGTTTTATATATAGGAAAAATAATACATATATTTGCATTATATTTTATCTATACATAAAATTATGAGAGATAAAGAATATATTCCCAGAAACCTGTATATTAATCAGATTGAGCCATTTATTGGTAGTGGTCTGATTAAGGTTTTGACAGGTCAACGACGCGTAGGTAAGAGTTATATTATGTTTCAGTTGATGGATGAGATAAGGAATCAGAATCCGGATACAGAAATAATATATATCGATAAAGAGGATTATCAATATGATGCCATTAAAACCTATGTCGATTTGATGAATTATCTTCAGACAGCAAGGAAAGGAAATGGAAAGTGCTATCTGTTTATTGATGAAATACAGGATATTAAGAATTTTGAAATAGCGTTACGAAGCCTTCAATCTGATCCTGATTGGGATATTTCCTGCTCCGGCAGCAATGCAAGTTTGCTTTCAGGCGAATTGGCTACCTATTTGGCTGGTCGTTATGTGCAGATTCGCATCTATTCATTAATATACAGCGAGTTTCTTCAGTTTCATCAATTGTCAGATAGTTCTGAGTCCTTTCTGAAATACCTTAAATTTGGGGGGATGCCCCACCTGATTAACTTCAGAATGGAAGATGCGATCGTTTATGAATATTTGCGGAATATAACGGATACCATTGTGCTGAGAGATATTATAGCACGTTACAACGTTCGCAACATTCGTTTTCTAAATGATTTAATTCAATATTTGGCTGACGTTACAGGAAGCATTGTTTCTGCAAAACGAATCAGCGACTATTTAAAATCGCAACAGATGAATCTCTCTCCTAAACTTGTAATTGAATACCTGATTTATCTTGAATCGGTTTACTTTGTAGACCGGGTAAGACGGTCTGAGATTGGAGGGAAGAAGATATTTGAAATTGGTGATAAATTTTACTTTGAAGATTTAGGTATGAGACATGCTTTGATCCCATATCAGCAAAAGGACATCAATAAGGTGCTTGAAAATGCTATTTATCATCATTTAAAAGCCAGTGGTTATTCCGTATTTGTCGGTAAGCTTGGTGTAAAAGAGGTTGATTTTGTTGCTGAAAAAAATGGCAATAAATTATATATTCAAGTGGCATATTTAATTACCGATGAGAAAACTCATGACCGCGAGTTTGGTAATTTACTGGCAATAGCCGACAATTTCCCCAAAATGGTGGTCAGCATGGACGAAACAGCCGGCGGTAATTACAAAGGGGTTGAACATTTATCAATCCGGAAATTCTTACTCGAATTCACTTAACCATTTTCTTGCAGGCATCTTTCATCCCCGAAAGTTTCAGCTGCAGCTATTCATAATAAATTCAGAATTTTAGGTGTCACTCCACCGATTTTACCTGCTGGAGTGTCACGGGGCCCAGCAGACCCGATTCCTGCAAGGGATCATCTTTCTTCCAAAGCCGCCAGGTAGTGAATGTTTGTCGACCGGTCGGACTTGGCCGATCTTTCAGTATCCAATCCGGCCAGGTATTTTGTTTCAGGGTACCATTCGGATTGCGCTCACTGTCTTCAGGCAGATTTTCATCGCCGATCTGCCGGTTTGCCCACAAATTGACCACCTCAATTTTCAGGCTGTTTTCCCCTTCATGGACCAGCGAAGTGATATCGGCCCGATAGGGAGGTTTCCAGAGTATTCCTGCACTTTTGCCATTGACAAAAACTTTTGCCATCACCTGCACTTTCCCCAGATCAAGAAAAAGCTGAGTCCCTTTTTTTACTGAATGGACAGGAATGACAAGCGTTTTGAAATAACTTCCTGTTCCGGAGAAAAAGTTCATCTCCTTATCAGGAAGCCGGGTCCAAGATTTCAGCTGATTTAACTCTATTTGGGTTGAATCGCCATTCCCTTTCGGGAATTTTAGTTTCCATGAGCCTGAAACCTGTTGAGGTTTCAGTTCGGAGGAAATATTTTCAGTAAGTTTTTTCCCGTCAGCTTTGGTAAAAACATAATTTCCGGAATAGGAGATTTCACCGTTTAAAACATTAAAAACACCACTTTTGACGTTTTCAGATGTCCTTGAGGCAATTCCATCCTGAACCAGTGTTTCATCGTTGCGGGTGACTTTGACGATCCTGTTGGAATCAAAATCCTTCTCAGGAATGAAAACCACGAATCCACTACCCGCGGGATCCAATAAAACCGGAATGCGAAGGATGCCTTCTCCGGTGGAAGCATAAGTTGATATTGCTTTCGTTTGCCCGGTTTCAGGATTCCACCAATATGGACGTTTTCCGGTTACCCGAAAAGTGCAGTTGGCCACCACCATGGAGTCTGCACCATTGGATATGAAATAAACATCCGTTTCATTGATTTTCCGGTGGATATACCTCAGTTTTTTGTCGGAAACAAAATCCGGAACAATTCCGATCCTGTTCAGTGCTTCTTCCGGAGAAATATTACTGAAAACCCGGCCTTTCCCAACTTTACGTTCCTTAACAGGTTCTGTTCCTGTTCCCCAAAGTTCTTCCACCAATGCCTTCAGCTTAACATCTGCCCGGGGATAATCAGCCAGGCCAGGTGTTGCTAATGGAGGTTCGCCCAGAACAGAAACTCCTTGCAGTACCATATCGCGGATACGCCTCAGCATGGGTTCTGTCATGGTTCCTGTATGGGTCAGTACCAGCATCCGGTGTGAATTCCCTGAACCATCAATCAGTTTCCCGTTTTCTACCTTAACTCGCTGAAACGCATCGGGGCTGCAGGCATCATAATCGTAACCGGTAATCGGAAGAATTTTATAGCGATAAATGGGTTCTTCAGGTTGAAGGTTCAGTACATCGGACACGAAGGTCCCCTGTCGCAACAAGTACTGACAACGGGCCAGGTAAGTATGCCAGGGCAAAGAATATTCCCACCAGGTTTGGGTCCGTTCATAATGGAGTCCGTAGGGGCCCTGGGATATGCCCGGTTTTCGGTCAAGCCAGGGTTGCATGGCGTAGCGATGAAAAATGAACCGGTTCACCCCATCACAAAAAAACCGGTCGCCAGTGGCCTTGATGTTGGCCGGATGCAACAACCATCTTTCTTCCTCTGCGGAAGTAAAACTTTCAGCCCCTGTAACGGGCCGGTTATTCAGGTGGGATGCGGATGACATGGCTTTCACTTTGTCAAAATACCAATCACCGCCATTGCGGGTCCAGAATTCGCTGATGGGTTCATCCGTCCAGTTGGCGGCATCCAGATCATTTCCAATGGTGTTATAGGATTCAAAGGAAAACTTCAACCCGTTTTCATGGCTAAGTTTTTGCATCTCTGCCACATAATTTTCGACCATCAGTTCTGAAATGGTTTTGCGCAAATCCCACATAAATCGTTCGGTCTGTTGCAAGTCGCCGATAACCCTTCCAGTTAAAACAGGAAGGAACGGCGTGATATCATATCCTCTTCTTTTTTTGAATTCTTCGGGCATATTTTTTGTCCAGTTTTGGGGACCGACTTCCCAGCTGTCAATATGGGTGGATACTAATGTTTCCCCGGCATTGGGCCCAACCAGTCCAACCAGTTTTTTCATCATGCCATCAAAATGCTTTTGGATTCCTGCCTTGCTCAACTTGTCGCACTCAGGCCCTCTGCCTTCTATTGGTGACGGCCCATTGTTAGCGCCGGTAAAGGTGTGCCCCAACCGTAAGATTGTCCATTTCCCTGCCGGGGCGTTCCATTGAAGACGACCATTGACATCCATATTTCCGGTAAGGTTTATCACTTCCTCTGGCGAAAGAATCACACTGGAAGGCGCGGTCTCATTGGGTTTACCGAATTGCCCAAAAATACCGCTCTTTGAGAACACAGACTTAAAGGCAAAATTTTCGATGTGGTAACGGGGATGGATCTCCAGATTGTTAATCATAAATTCCTTTTGGTCTGTATATGCTTTCACAAGCTGTATCCTGAACCATCGGGCCGTAGCCAAATTGAACACGATGGAATTCTTCCCATTTCTCAGCAAAAAAGATTTCACATTTTTATATTCCTTTCCGTCATCTGAAACCTGAAGAACGGCATCGAACCAACCATCCAAAAGCAGTCCACTGGCCGTAAGATCGAGAACGCAGGCTGTATAGGCAGAATCAAACCGAACGCTCATCGAAGGAAGTTTATCCGCGTTGAGAAAGGATAAGCTCACGGGATTTTTATCTGTCGGAAAAGTGGGGCCTGACATGCCTTCAGCAGTCGAAATGCTTAGGGAAGGATGGGCGTCCATCATGTGTACTTCTTTCAAATCCGGGTTCCGGACAGCCATCACGGCTATGTCGCGATAGTAATCGCCTTTTGTCGGAGGCTGAGTTAAAACGACATTGATCTCTCCGCCACCCACAACAGGCATCTCGCTGGAAACCACGGTTTGCATGGCATACTCAGGAGTAATCCAGGGTCCGCCACTTCCGGTCCAGCCCGCATCGTTTGTCATGTTGACTTCCAGTCCCAAACGCTTTGCTTCCTGAACGGCAAACCGGAAAAAATCTTTCCATTGTTCACTCATAAATTTAATAGGGCCCAGGGGTGTATTATCCATTGAACTCAGGTCAATATCCATGATCAAAACACCGCCAATACCAACCCGTTTCATGGCCTCGAGATCGGCTGTGATCCCTTCACGGGAGACATTACCGCTCATCCAGAACCAAAACACCCAGGGTCGCGCTGATTCAGGAGGATTTAAAAAGGCTTTTCTGATGGGAACAATCGAATCAGTATTTGAAGTTGCCTTTTGCTGAGCCGACAAGCCCATCGACAACAGAAAAAATGCCGCAAATAATAAAATAAAGTGTACAATATATTTTTTCATCATAGCTAGTTTCATCCGTAAATAATTTATATTTAAGAAGGGACCGGAAATTAAAGAGTATTCTCCCCTGGAAATCTGGATTCGTTTCATTTAGTAAAAGATAGTCAAAGATAGCAGAACGTTCGGAATTGCCAAGGTTAGTGTATATTCCACTTTCCAGTTCGCAGCTTCATCGTTGGTTCCCATTTCCAATTAACCCAACAGGTATGAGGATCCGCAAGCCAAAAGCAAGAACCATATCCGGGATAAAAAAACCGGGGTAGCACTTTGGGACTACCCCGGTGGAGCAAATTTGCATAAAACAAATTGGCGGTACTCAACCCTCTTACAAAGAGAGATTAGTTATGATTAGGTATGCATTCTCCCTGTTACCAAGGTTTTGTTGATCCCTGCAACAGCCACATTTTACTCCACTGATTATCTTCAGCCGGAGCTAATTTTGCAATTGCAGCCGCAACATTTACTTTATTTAGAATCGGTTCTTCGGCACCATACGGATACCGTACCGGAATTTTAGACCCGTTATTGGCTGAAATTAAATTCGCTCCCAGATTTGGAAGGCCTGTTCTGCGCCAGTCAAACCAGAATTCAGGTGTCATGAAACATGCCAACCACTTTTGGGTCATCAGAACGTTAGTTTTGGCAGCGTCATCGGCTGCAGAACTATATTTACTTGTCTGTGCAGCAATAAAAGCGCTTTCAGAGAAGTTGTCCAAAGCTTGAGTCGTTGGATTATAAACAGTCTTGCTTCCGTCTGCGATAGCATATTGCCGCAAACTTGCGGTAATTCCCTGTTTATAATATTCGACTGCGTTGCCACTGGAAATCCATCCCTTCTGACGCCCCTCAGCAAGTATAAAACAGAGTTCTGCGTAACTCATATAGACGGCCCTTACTACCGGATTCGTATTTTGAGCATAGATATCGCCCAGGTACGAAACATTTGGATTGGCAGCAGCATCAATATAAACACTGGAATTAAGACTCTTGACAGTATTAAGATTCGTCAGATTCGAAAGATTATAAAGGTCGGGATATCCCAAAGCCGCCGGCAAACCGACATACCTGTCGGTATCGATAGACGTTGAACCAACCTGGGCAGGGGAAACATTCAGGATAATCTGTCCGTCGGGTAGTTTCACATAACCTGTTGCGGTAGTACTAACCACCAGCTGAACATCGACAGGGCGGATAAAAGTAGTAAGTCGTGGGTCTCCGTCTGCCTTCAACTCATTGACAAAGGTTTTACATGGCTTGCGGCGATAGTATTCTGACCTGTTGTTCCAACCGAGAGGTCCGCCTGGCCATGCAGTGTTCGCATCTGTTCCGGGATAGGGAATGGATGCATTATCGCTGCTGGAAGTAAAAATCGGATAAGTTGCCGTATTGCCCACCATGGTACTAAATTCAGTCTTGACATCGACGCCGGCAGCAGTCATATCAGCCAGTTTCTCAGACAGCCTGATTAAATACCTTAACCGCAAAGAGTTGGCAAATTTTCTCCATTTTAGAACATCGCCCTGAAACATGATATCTGCAGATGAAGCCCCGTCAACAGTCGTAACAGTCGCCAAAACCTCATTGGCAGATTTCAAATCGGCCAATATCCCCTTGAAGATATCTTTCTGAGCATCGTAAACCGGGGTAAAGTTCCCGGCAGAGGCTTTCATCGCTTCTGAATAAGGCATATCGCCCCAGAGCGACGTCATGAAACCAAACCAAAAGCTACGCATTATTTGACCTACTGCCGTGTAGAATTTTTGGTTGCCTTCTAAAGTTTCGCTTTTGGCATTATCCACAATGTACTGGCTGTTAATCAAAGAGGAATTGTATGCACTAAAATTTTGTGGACTCCAGCTAAAAGTATTGGTACCTGCGAAATCGATATAGTCCCGCTGCATGTATTGCATCGCTTCCGACAAGGTAATTGTATTTCCGTATACTTGTCCACGAATATAGTTGCCCGCAGAACTGGAGAGAACAGATGTCAAAACATACTTTATATTAATATCGCTGGCATTCAGCTGATTGGGGCTCTTATTGATCTCCGTGAGATCCTGGCAGGATGTTGTCAGCAGGATTACTATCGTGATCATGCTGAGAAATATAGTTTTTAGCTTTTTCATCTTTTTCGAGTTAAATTGAATTTTATTCATCTCTTTCGATTTTAGAAGGTAACATTGAGTTTAAAACCGATAGGCATAATGATCGGTGAGCCATTCCAGAGGACGAATCCCTGCATGGTATTGCCGCCAGGGCTCTGATTGTACATACCCTCAGGATCCTGGTTGGTCTTGTTCGCGGCATAAAGGAGGATGTTTTTCATGAATCCGGAGAGGACGATGTTTTGAGCGCCCACTTTTCCTGCCCATGATTTAGGTAGTGTGTACGAGAGCGCAATCTCCCGGAGTTTAACAAATGTGGCATCGTAAACCCATTCCGTTTTTTGGTCAAGATAAAAGTATCCGCCTGAAGGCTGGAATACATCATACGCCTTGATTATCTTTGTTCCGGCTGCCCCAAAATTCTCTTTATAACCACCTGCCCCATCGGATATTACCCCCGGGAAAAAAGCCCCTTCGTAGGTTCCGTTGCTGTAAAGAAATCCGCCAAGATCCTGTGTGCGCCCACCGATCCAGACATTGTTCTGGTAAACCTCAGGATGCGATTTGATCTCGTTGGCCAAAGCATTCATATCGCCGTTAAAGGAATTGTTACTAAGGATACCAGAGAATGTACTGGAACCTGGATCACCACCGTGGTAATTCTCTACTTTTCCGGCCCTGCCCAATCGCAGCATCGTTTCGTCCATATATTTACCCCCTTGTCTCCAGTCAAAACTTAACGAGAGCGAGACGCTTTTATAACTCACACTGGTCTGCAATCCCACCATAAAGTCGTGCATATAGCTGCCGATATAATCTCCCCCGGCTGGGCCATTTTGCATTTTTCCGTTTGCATCGAGTAAAGGCCATCCTTTATAAGGACCGTCTGGAACCCGCTTCATATCTGTGCCATAAAAAGAGCCTATATAGTCGCCTACCTTGGTCCAGGCATAAACTTCGCGGCTTGCCCAGAACAGGAACTGGTTAATACCCGGGGTCAACTCTTTCAACTGACTTCTTTCCCTTGTGAAATTTGCATTTATATCCCAGGTCAGATCTTTGGTTCTGACCGGAACAGCGTTTAATCCAATTTCAAGCCCTTTATTTTCAACGTTACCTGCATTGATCGTTGCTGCTCCATAACCTGACATGGATGAGGTGGCAGCATTCAGTATCTGGTTTTTATTCTGAACCTTGTAATAGGTAAAGTCGAAACCGAGCCGGTTTTTGAAAAAGGAGACATCGGTACCAATTTCAAACGCACTGGCGATCTCGGGTTTCAGGTTGATATTTGGCAAGCTGCCCGGAACCGAATACACCGTATTGGGACCCCATGTCCCCTGATTGAGTACCGTCGCAATCACATAAGGATTGGTATCTTTACCCACTTGTGATAAGCCTGATCTGACTTTTAACAGGGAAACCCATGAGGGAAGCGAAACCACCTCATTGATCAAAACACTCAGGGAGGCTGACGGGTAGAAATAGGACCTGTTAGCTTCGGGCAGTGTACTCGACCAGTCGTTCCTGGCAGTTACATCAAGATAAATCATGTTGTTATAGCTCATGTTAACCAGGCCATAGACGCTGTATATATTTTTCTTGTAGGTATAGTCATAATAACCAAGGCTGCCCCTGTTTACATTGGAAAGCGTGTAAAGACCAGGCAGAACAAGGGAACTGCCACCACCATACATCGAATAATTTCGTTGTGTCATCAGGTTGCCTCCGACAGAGGGGTCAATCTGAAATTTTCCAATTGTCTTTTTGTAGGAGATCAGGAAATCGGCATTCATCTCTCTCGTATTATCGATTTGCTCAATAAACATACCATTAGCCGTGTTATTTCCTCCGCCATCGCCGCCATAACTCGACCAGGGCTGCCTGTACGTCCTTTTGTTGTCATTGCTGCTGAATGAATAGCGACCCATCGCCTTTAAATCGGGAAGGATCTGGTAATCGAGTTTGATGTTCCCGATGGTTCTCAACCGGTTGAATCCGTCCTTCAATTCATAGGCGGCAAACCATGGGTTGTCGTAATTTGTACTGACTCCTTTTTGCAGTACGTTAGGTATTTTCCAATAATCTTTAAGATCATTGATATTCACATGAGGAGGAGTCTGGTAGAGTGCCATATACTGACTGTCGCCCCCGTTTTTGACCGGATAGTTATCTGAATTGGGATTTTCAATATCAAGATTGGCGGATATCTTCACTTTTTTGGTGATGTCGTAGGTAACTGCCATATTCACCCCGTTGCGGTTTAAATTTACACCGGGATATACCCCGGATGCATTCAGGTGGGAGAGAGAAAGCCGGTAAGTTCCCCGATCGTATGACCCATTCACGGCCGCATTAACTACAGTTTCTGCGCCTGTCTGAAAGAAATCCTTAAGGGTGTTATTGTAAAATTTCAGCGGCTGGGCAACCCCGTTTGTATTCCACTGAATAGCAGAAACACCCGCCTCCGGACCAGTCCATTGCTGATAGGCGCTCTCATTTAAAACCCCGCTTATACCCGTGGTAAACCTGTTTTGAAGCTGAATATATTTGTAAGGTACCGAATAGGTTGATCCAACACTTACATCTACACCTATTCCGTTCTTAATCTGCTTTCCCGATTTGCTCGTGATCAGGATCACACCGGTTCCTGCCCTGGACCCGTAAAGTGCCGCCGCACTCGGACCTTTCAACACGGTAACACTCTCGATATTTTCGGGAGCGATATCTTTCATCACCCTTTGATCGCCCACAGGAACTCCATCCACGACAACCAGCGGATTATTGTTGCCGGAAAGAGAAGTGATTCCACGGATATTGACAAAGGTTTCGGAGTTGACATCATTCGAGGTGTTGGCGATTTTCACCCCCGACATTTTTCCTTGCAGTGCGCCGAGAAGGTCTTTCTGAGGCACACGAATCATCTGATCCGATTTCACCTCCCCGACTGAGTAACCCAGCGCTTTTTTCTCCCGTTTTAATCCGAGAGCGGTAACCACAACATCGCTGATTGCAACGGTGGACTCACTAAGGGTAACCATAAGGGAATTTTTACCGACACAGGAAATCTCCTGTGTTACCATACCCACAAATGAAAAGACAATGACCCTGGCATCAGTTGGGATGTTCAATTGAAATTTCCCATCCATATCAGTAATAATTCCGGTTGTCGTCCCTTTGACAAAGACAGAAACACCGGGAAGTGAACCTCCTGATTGATCAGTCACTTTACCAATAATCTTGCGTTCCTGCGGCATCATCATTTCCGGATTGGCTGTTCCTTTCTCTTTCACTACTACATACCGGTCGATTATTTTATATTCCAGTCCGGTTTTTGCCAATACCTGATCAAGGATATCGGTAACAAGGGCATCTTGCAGTTCAACCGATACCGTTTCTTTTGATCTTATATCGTCTTTGTTAAAATAAAAATAGAACTCACTTTGATCCTCAATTTGCCTAAAAACATCAATCAAGGAAGAGTTTTTGGTAGACACATTTAGTTTGGTGTTCTGCGAGTAAGTAGTCGCACTCATGGCTACTAAACTTCCAAATAGCAGAATGACAGTTAGTTTCATTATTCGCAATTTTTTTGCCCACGACCCTTTATCGCCGAGGATAATTCGGTACATTTTCATAAATTTGAATGATTTAAATTAATTTTAAAAGGTTTGTTTGAATCTTAAGTTACGGTGGAGATGGGACGAACATCTTCACCGTTTTTTATAGTCTTCACTTTACCATAGGCATTCTGGTTTTAAGATCGTTTGTAAATAGTTATTTTATCCTTTCCGTTTGAATTTATCTGATGCTGGAATTTGATGGGCGAAAGCAGTTCCAATGCCTGCATGATTTGATCAACAGGTTTGTTCTTTAGTATAGTTCCTGTAAACCTTTTTGATTTAAGCCGCTGATCGGCAAAGTAGATCTCTACATTGAACCACCGCTCCAGTTTAAGGGCAATCTGATCCAATCTTTCGTCGTCAAAAAATATTTCTCCTTCGATCCAGGCTGAATAGAAGGCTGTCTTTTCCCCTCTGATAGTTAATGTATTTGTATTTTTATCTTTAGCGGCCATTTGACCTGAATGTAGTTTGGCGATGGTATTACCCTGACCATCCTGAACTGCTACTTTGCCTTCAACCAAAGTAACCGAGGAATAGGTATCTTCGGGATAGGCCGAAAAGTTGAACGATGTTCCCAACACTTTAACCTTTAAATCGGCCGACTTAACGGTAAATGGTTTGTCCGGCATTTTAGCAACCTGGAAATAAGCTTCTCCTGTTACTGAAACAGACCTGCTATCTTCAGAGAATCTGTCCGGATAGCGCAGGGTAGTACCTGAATTCAACCAGACTTTTGTCCCGTCGCTCAGGGTCAGCTGGCTCATCTGTCCATAAGGTACGAATATCTCAGAAAAGTGCGGTGTTTGGTCTAAAGGAGTATGAGAACGGAAAAGATTTCCGGCAATAAATGCAATCACAATTATGGCAGCATATTTCAGTGCAGCTTTTATCCAACGCAACCGATAGGTTTTAATTCCGGCCCCGACCCTACGCCAGGATGCTATTCCCCCGTTTTCAGAAATAGAACCTGCCTTCGTGAGATCGTCCTTAATTTTTTGTGCCTTTTCAAATTCGATTACATGCCCCCTTTCGGACATCATTTTATTGAATTCAATTTCCTCTTCAACACTAAGCTCGCTGTGAAGTTTACCTGCAATTTTTTCCCAATCGGAATCTTGATTTTCGATCATTTCTTGTGTTAGTTTCTACCTGTTAGACGAAAATGTGTTTCAATAGGGTGACAGGGGGAGAAATAATTACAAATTACAAATTACAAATTACAAATTATTTAATTACAGATCAGATGGTTGGCAACAGATTGCCTCGTCGTGCCTCCTCCTAAGGACGGTGCTTTATTGATAATTAGAGGTGAGCATAAACAGCAACTGCATACTTTTGGGGTCAAGTTCTTCTTTGAGAAATCGGTAAGAACGTCCAATCTGAGTCTTAACGGTATTGACGGAGATTTGAAGTTTCTCCGCTATCTGTAAATAGCTGCAGGACTCGAACACTGCCAATTCAAGGATCCGGCGTCGTTGTTCAGGAAGTTTTTCCATGGCGGTATACAACAAAGCATAGCGATCCAACTCACCCTTCATCTCTTCGTCTGGTAGTTCAGAGTAGGAACTCTCCTCCAAATGGATCGTCAGGTCCTTTCTGCGAAGGATATCTGTTAAGCCATTGTGCAACATCATGAAGAGATAAGATTTAATAGATTGTGCAATCACAAGTTCGTTGCGTTTCGTCCAAAGTTTGATAAAACAGTCAGAAACGGCTTCGTCCAAAACAGAGGGATTGTGGTACATTCTTTTTCCAAAAAGATAAAGCTGGTAATAGTAACGGTCATGAAGTACCTTCACTGCCGATGTATCACCATTTCGAATCTTTTCCCATAATTTCAGGTCGTCCTCCATTCAAATAGGTTTAACTTCCGGGTAAAAAAAAAATGAATATAAATGCAATGCCTTTGCTATTGAGCAAATGTATCAATAAGATTTCAGGAAAAACTACGACAAATTAACCCGAATGCCATAAAACTACACATCGAAAGACAATATTTAAAATAAACGACAAATTTGTTTAAATATTCTATCTCAAGTTTTTAAGCATACAATAATATCAACCTCTTTGCAAACGGTACTGAGTAGGCGAATAAGAGGCATACTTCTTGAAGATCCGCGAAAAATAGGAGGCACTTCTGAATCCTGTTTGATCAATAATTTGATTTTGAGAAAGATCAGTGGTCAATAGTAAAAATTGGGCCCGTTCAATCCGCTTCCTGATGATGTAATCACAGGGAGCCAATCCCGTATTTGTTTTAAAAACCCGTGAAAAATGGTCTTTCGAAAAGCAGGCTATTCCGGCCAGTTCATCCACGCTGATGTTTTGTTGCAGATGATTACGGATGTAAAGCAAAATTGGCTGAATATTGTATTTCAATATATTAGCAACAGGATAATTTTGTCCAGGTTCCAGAAAACGCGAAAAAAGCTGTTTCAGAATTCCGATGGTTTCCAAATGCCTGCCTGCTGTTAGAAAGTCGACTTTTTTATTCATCCATGGCTTGGACTGGTAGACATTGGGATGATGGTGCGGAAGCTGTAAGTCAGGATTGATCTGCACTATCCTGTGAAACAGGCATTGGTCCAGATCGTTGGCCCCCGTTTTGTTGGTGATTGAAAACAGACTGTAGGCGCTCAAACCATTGGGTTGATCCATGCTAAAATGAATGTAATAGTGTGAAAGTCCTGCACCAAAATGATAGCTGCAGGAGGTAAAACTGGGTATCAGGTAGAGCTTTCCGGCTTCCAGTGAAATCTTCTTATTTCCAATGATCAGCGAACCACTTCCTTCTGTAACCAGGTACATCCTGGTAAAAGGGCTGATGATATCCTCGTAGTCAGAATCCAGGTCAAAGCTTAAAAATGCAACATTCTGCAGATGGAATGTAAGGGATTCGCTTATTTGTTCTAAATACATACTATTTTAAATGAGTTATTTAAACCCATGAGATTTTAAAACTATAAAAAATACAACAGAATAAATCACGTAATAGTGCAAATAATTGCCTTAAATGTACAATTATTTGTGTCTCTTATTTAGTTAGTTTGAAATAGCATTCTGTTCTGTTCTCCGAATGACCGAAACCGGACTGAAAACCAATTAACTAAAAAATGAATACAGGTATCTTATCTGGAATTCTGCTGATTGCCCTCGGTGCATTTTCATCAGGCAGCTTTGCAGTTCCTTTCGGGAAAATCAAAGGTTGGAGCTGGGAAACTTACTGGATGGTCTTTAGCCTGGGGGCCTATATTCTTTTTCCATTGATTGCCTGTCTGATTTTTGCTCCCGGATTTATTCAGATCATAAAATCGACACCTTCCGGAACCCTGGTTACTGTCTTTCTGTTGGGAGCGCTCTATGGGGTTGGTAACCTTTCATTCGGATTAGCCTTGCGCTACCTTGGATTATCTCTGGGGTATGCGCTTTCCCTGGGATTAATGCTTGCCATTGGTACCCTGATTCCGCCTGCCATCGACGGACGACTTCAGGTGATGATGCTGGGGACAGGAGGGACATTACTGATTTTGGGTATTGTCATAGCAGGTTTCGGGATTGCTCTTTCGGCCTGGTCCGGAATTCTGAAAGACAAGCTCATGTCGGATGCTAAAAAAAAGGAGAGCATCGGTGAATTCAACCTGATCAAAGGAGCGATGGCAGCTGTTTTGGTGGGATTGACAGGATCAGCCATGTCGCTGGGTTTCGAACAGGGAAACTCACTGTCCGAAATAGCTACCAAGCAAGGTGTTGATCCTTTGTTTGCCATGATGCCGCTGTTTGTGGTATTGTTTGCCGGTACTTTTGTCACAACGATCGGTTGGTGCTTCTATCTGGGAGTTAAAAACAGATCACTGAAAAATTACCTCAGTGCAGCATCTTCCAAAATCCTGGTATGGAATTATTTGTTCGGTTTACTTGCAGGCCTGTTGTGGTTCAGCCAGTTGATTGTCTATGGTATGGGCAAAAGTAAAATGGGGCCTTACACCTTCACCTCCTGGGGAATACTAATGGCCCTGACCATTGTTTGTGCCACCGTTTGGGGACTTATCCGCAAGGAATGGAAAGGTGCACCTGTTAAAATCTACATATTGATGATCCTATCTTTGCTGATCATTATTGCTTCTTCGTTTTTAATCGGAATCAGCGGATCGGTGTAGAATATATTTTGGATTTTCGATTTTGGATCTGGCCTCTGAGCAACCCTGAGGCCCATTTTAAAAAGTAGTATTTAAAACCATGACAACATCACGTGAACGAATTCTGGCAGCCATCAATCACAAAAAAACAGACAAGGTTCCTGTTGACCTGGGTGCGACACCGAGTTCCGGAATTTCTGCGATAGCCTACAGCAATCTGCTCAAACATCTTGGCCGGACCGATCTGCCTGTTCTGGTCTATGATGTTGTTCAGCAGCTGGCTCAGCCGGATCTGTCTATTCTCGATCAGTTTGGGGTCGATGTTCTTGATGTAGGACGCACCTTCAACGATCAGATTTCTGATTGGGTCCCTACCACGCTGGCCAATAGCGCTCCTGCCTTTTATCCAAAATGGTTCAGTCCCGCAAAACTGGAGGATGGTTCCTTCGTGACCTACGATGACGATGGGAAACGTATTTTATCCAGGATGCCCATCGGTGCAACTTTCTTTGATCAAACTTACTTCCCCTACGTGGACGGATATCCTGATACATATAAAAATCTGGATGCCGGGATGCACCGGATCATGTGGGCGCGTGATGCACACAGTCCCTGGGACCATGCCGGCGAGGATGATTTCTGGCAAAAACTTCGTGAAAACACACTGAAATTAAGGCAAAATACTGACAAAGCCCTGCTGATTGTTTGTGGATGTAACCTTTTCGAATGGGGAACCTTTCTTCGAAGGATGGACAACTTCCTGATGGACCTGTTGTGCGATCCTGAAAATGTAGAAAAATTGCTTGACCAACTCCTGGTAAGACATCTGGCGACACTCGAAAAAGTATGCAAAGCAGTGGGTGATATCGTGGATATCATCCGTTTTGGCGACGATCTGGGGATGAGTTCAGGTCCTTTCATGGATGCTGATACCTACCGGAAATTTTTTAAACCACGGCACAAAATCATGTGTGAATATGTAAAAACGCACAGCAAAATGCACACCTACATTCATTCGTGCGGCTCTATCTCACTGTTAATGCCGGATATGATTGAGGCCGGTATCGAAATTTTCAATCCGGTTCAGACCAATGCCTACCAGATGCAACCCAACTTCCTGAAAAAGGAGTTTGGCAAAGATTGCACTTTCTGGGGTGGCGGCATCGAGACTGTGGGAACATTGAATGTAGGTACTCCGGTGCAGATCAGAAAACAGGTATTGGAAAGGCTTGAAATCTTTTCACCAGGAGGAGGTTTCGTTTTCAACACCGTCCACAACATTCTGCCCGATGTACCGCCCGAAAATATCGTAGCGATGTTTGAGGCAGTGAAGGAGTTTAATGAAGGATTAAAAATTACAGATAAATGAAAAAAATGCTCTTGTTTATGATCCTGTTCGTTCCATTCTTGGTTTCAAACGGACAAGCGCCAACCAACAACAAACAAAAACTGGAGGAGTGGAAAGATGCCCGCTTCGGCATGTTCATCCATTGGGGCCCGGTAGCGCTCAAAGGTACTGAGATCGGCTGGTCACGTGGACGTGAGATCCCTATCGGTGAGTATGACAACCTCTACAAAAAATTTGATGCACCCAATTTTGATGCCAACAGCTGGGTGTCGGTTGCCAGGGCGGCAGGTATGAAATACATCGTCCTGACTACCAAGCACCACGATGGGTTTTGCCTTTGGAATACGCGTCAAACCGATTTTAACGTCATGAATTCCCCCTTGCACCGCGACGTAGTGAAGGAACTCGCCGAGGCATGCAAAAAGCAGGGAATTGCCTTTGGCACCTACTATTCCACTACAGACTGGCACCATCCCGATTTTCCCTTAACCAGTCCGGGAGGTCAGGTACCAAGAGCCAGCTACGATCTGGATGCCTATACCGGTTACCTGAAAAGGCAGGTCGCCGAACTGTTGCTGAATTACGGTCCGCTTTTCGTACTGTGGTTCGATGTGCCGCAGCGATTTGATGCGACAAGGGGTCAGGGCGTGATCGATTTTGCCCATACCATTCAGCCCGATATTATCATCAACAACCGCACCGGGGCCAAAGGGGATTTCGATACGCCGGAGCAACGGGTTGGAGGATTTCAGAACGACCGTCCCTGGGAAACCTGCATGACCATTGCCAAACAATGGGCATGGAAACCAAATGACGAAGTAAAATCACTGGAACAATGTTTGCAAAACCTGGTAAAATCTGCCGGAGGTGATGGCAACCTATTGTTCAACGTTGGCCCGATGCCTGACGGAAGGATAGAGCCGCTTCAGGTTGAACGGCTGAAAGAGATGGGACAATGGCTACAGAAATATGGCTATTCTATTTACGGGACCCGCGGAGGCCCATTCAAACCTACCGACTGGGGAGTTAGTACCCGCAAAGGCAACACAATTTACCTTCATATCCTGAAATGGAATGGGAAAAAGGTTCAAATTACCCTGCCAAATATTGGCGTGGAAATCAAAAACTGCAAGTTGGCAGCAGGTGGAAAAATGAAAGTTACCAATAAAGCGGGAATGACCACTCTAGACATTTCGGGTGAATCCTTGCAGCCAATTAATACCATAGTTGAAATCGAAACATCAGGCAATGTGATGAATATCAAACCAATGGAAATAGATTCCGAATCCCTTTCTTATAACAAAAAGGTATCGGCTTCGAGCAACCCGGATCCCAACTGGCGTGACATCAAATCCATCAACAACGGCGATTTGGTGGGCCATTACTGGACTCCGGACGTGAAGGATAAAACGCCCTGGGCTGAAATAGACCTGGGAAAGCCTGAAAAAATATCCAATGCAATCATTTACGAAAGCGGAGAAGCGGTAAAGAGCTTCGAACTACAATACCTCCAAGGTGAAACCTGGAAAACATTTTATAAAGGAACCACCATTGGCGCAAAAGCTGAGCTCAATTTCCCCAAAATCACCGCACAGGAAGTAAGGCTGGTATTGAAGGAATTTTCAAAGGTTCCCGGGATTTATGAGGTAGTACTTTTGTAGAAAATTGACAATTTCCAATTACTAAAAAACTTATGATCATGAGACGATTCGGACAAATAATCGGGGTTGATCCAGAACAATTTGAGACCTACAAAGCCTACCATGCGGCTGTATGGCCGGAAATTCTGGAGATGATCACCGCCTGCAATATTAGAAACTACTCCATATTTCACAAAGACAACCAGCTATTTGCCTACATGGAATACATCGGTGATGATTTTGCCGCCGACATGGCCAAAATGGCTGCCGATTCCAAAACGCAGGAGTGGTGGGATATAATGAATCCGATGCAGAATCCTCTCTCCACGAGAGCTGAAGGAGAATGGTGGGCCAACATGGAGGAGGTTTTTCATATGGAGTAAAAAATTTCTCGCAAAGTTATATAGGAGAACGCTAAGCAACGCAAAGAACGCAAAGAAGAAAGTATGCCAATAAACTGAAAATTTTATGGAAAGAACATCCAACTGCCTTGCCAAGCTGGAGCGCATGAACAAGGCCTTGCGTCATGAAGAGCCCGACAGGGTTCCCATCAGTGATTTCTTCTGGGGTAGCTTTGTCAGGCGCTGGCGCAAAGAGCTTAATCTTCCTGACAGTGCTGAGCCTTACTCCTATTATGACCTCGACTGGATTGTTACAACACCCAATATGGATCCTACCATCCGTGCGTTCGAAACAATCCGTGAGAATGAGACCGAAGTTGTGATAAAAACAGGTTTTGGTGCGACCATCCGCAAGAGATTTGATTTTCCAATGCCCGAATTTATCTCTTTCGACATTGATACCATTGAAAAACTGGAGGCGTTCGAGTTCGATGATGCCTGGGACCGTCGCCGGTATTTTGAGGCAGGGGATAATCAGATTGCCGGTGTTGGTGACGGTTTTCAGCGGAATTCCCCACCCTGGATTGAGACTGTTAAAACTTTGCACCCCAACATTCCAGTCTATGGAAGCATAATAGAATGTTCAGAATGTCTGACGCGTCTGGTTGGTCAGGAGAATACCCTGCTTTGGATGGGGATGTACCCCGATGAACTGGGCGCTTGTATTCATAAAATAGGGCAATTCTACCTCGATTGCCTCAAGGCGCAGATTGCAGCTGCCGTTGGACTACTCGACGGAATGGTAATCTGGGGTGATGTGGCTTACAAACAGACAATGCTATTTGACCCGGAATATTGGCGTGAATATTTCAAGCCATGGGTGAAAGCGATGATCGATGAATGTCACAAGCACCATCTTCCTGTTATTTACCATGGTTGCGGAAATGTTGGCCTGATATTTGAGGATTTTATCGAAATAGGCCTGGATGCCTACAATCCATTGGAAGTGAAGGCGAATATGGATGCTGTGAATTTAAAAAAACTTTACCGCGATCAAATCGGTTACTGCGGCAACAACAATATTCAGGTTTGGGAAACCGGAGATTTGGAACTTATCAGACGTGAGATCCTTAAAAAATTAAATGCCGCCAAAAGAGGAGGATTTATTTTTCAATCTGACCACTCGGTATCCAGTGGCGTTTCCGGCCAAACCTATGACTACATCGTTAAACTGGTGAGGGAGTACGGGCAATATCCTTTGATGTTAGGGGAATTCGACATAGAAATGTAACAGGGCTGTAGCCTTGTTATAAATCAAATTACCCCTCTCTTTGTTCTTCCAGTCGGTGATTGAGATAACTTTCCCCGGGTAAAAGTCCTAAATTCAG
>CAYHQN010000019.1:0-44210 GCA_964358545.1 uncultured Tangfeifania sp.
AATGATTTTTCAAATATCCGCCATCTCAGACTGCGCGAGGTAAGGAGTCCTGAATCTATTCTTTTTTAATATCTTACATATTCTATCCTAAACAACTTCACGCACCTTCACAAATTTTGCCAGAACCTTCAAGTAGAGACGTTGCATGCAACGTCTCTACCATCCATTCCGTCATTCCTCCCTCAGTGCCTCTATCGGTTTGATCTGCATTGCCCTTTTCGCGGGGATTGATCCTGCAAATAATCCGGCCAAAACCAGAATAATCAGGGCAGAGACAGCTACAGTGATGTTTACTTCAGGATGCTGGAAAAAAACTTCGTTGCCTGATTTTGGCTGACTCTCAATAACTTTATTGACTATCTCCAGCAAAACTACCCCCAGCGACAATCCTGTATAGCCTGCAACGGTTGTAAGGGCAACACTCTCAAGCATAATTTGTGTAATAATGGTACGGGGTGAAGCGCCCAAAGCCCGCTGAACACCAATCTCTTTGGTTCTTTCTTTCACTATGACCAGCATAATGTTGCTCACTCCGATTACACCTGCCATCAAAGTACCGATGCCGACAATCCAGGTCAGAACTCCGATCGCAATAAAAAGGCCGTTCATCTGCTGAAACTCCTTCTCGATATTGACACTGTTCAATGCCTGTACATCGGTTGGAGCAATGGAGTGACGCATCTTAATGATGTTTTTAACCTTTTCCTCAACCACACTGACCGGTACACCCTTTTTGGAAGTTACAGCCAGAAAGTGGACCATGTTTCCCATGTTGTAGGTCTGTTGCATGGTGGTAAAAGGGAGAAAGATAGACTCTTCTGCCCTGCCATTGATATTGATCCTGGTTTCAGGACGAATCACGCCGACTACCTGATAATAGACCCCCGAAATTTTAAGATAGTCACCCAGCGGATTCTCTTTTGCATCAAACATTTGCTCGAAAACCTTCTCTCCTATCACACAAACCTTACGTTTGTCGCGGATATCCATGTCGTTGATCCATCTTCCCTGAAGAACAGTGTAGGGATCAATCTTAATGTATTCGGGATAATCCCCTTTGACATTGTATGCGCCTGTTTTTAATCCATGAATTGTATTGGGTCCCCCGTTCATCCTGGATCCAAAATTCTTAGGAGAGATATATTCAACTTCAGGCACATTGGCTAAAACATAGGCAAGATCATCCGAATCCATGTTCCATTGTCTGCCTCGTTTAAAACCCTTGTAAGGCTCGCCGGTCTGCTGTGACCACATAAAACAGGAGTTGGTGGCAAATTTGGCTACCCCTTCAACAATCCCGTTTTTTAATCCATTACTGGCTCCGGCCATCACAATTAGCATGAAGATACCCCAAAATACCCCGAAGGCAGTGAGGAGGCTCCTGACTTTGTTCTTAGCCAGTGCATACCAAATTTCATTCCATCTGTCGAGATCAAACATTGAAGAAGAATTGTTGTGTTCTATGTTTTATTATATCAAGCTATTGGCTTTTAGCCGTTAGCTGTTAGTTTTTTGTTTTTGGTTAATAGCTAAAAGCTAATAGCCAACAGCTAATTTTCATCTCGTAATGCCTCTATCGGTGTAACACTTGCTGCTCTTTTTGAAGGAAAATATCCTGCAAGGGCTCCTGACAAAATCAATATCAAGGTAGCCGAAACGGCAGTTTTAAAATCTACGGTCGGATTCTTGAAGAAAACATTCTCCGCCCCACCCGCTCCGGTAGCCTGCTCCAGGCCAAAGTTGATCAACTCCATCAATCCAACCCCCATGACCAATCCGATGTAACCGGCTACCGTAGTAATCAAAACAGATTCAAGCAGTACCAGGCTGATAACTGAAAACGGGGTGGCCCCGATGGCTTTTCTGATGCCAATCTCTTTGGTCCGTTCCTTGACCAAAATAAGCATGATGTTGCTCACACCCACAATACCTGCAATCAATGTTCCGATACCAATGATCCAGACAAAAAGATTGATCGCCTGAAAGATCTTCATCGTACGAATATATTCTGTCAACATGTTGAAAGAGCCCATGGCCCTTTTGTCCTTGGGATCAAAAGCATGCCTGTTGGCCATGTCAAGACGAACCTTTTCATTAACGGCTTCCGCTTCTTCAACCGTCTGGACCATTTTGGATGTCACGGTAAAAGTATGCACCCTGTTCCCTCCGTTGAAAATCCTTTGTGCTGTTGAAAAGGGCATGTATGCTGACCTGTTATTATCCTGATTTCTTTTCTTTGACTGGGAAACACCGATTACGTAGAACGGTACTCCGCCAATTTTAATGTACTTCCCGATAGGATCTTCCTCTTTGAAAAGCGCTTTACGGATCTCATCGCCAATAATCACTACTTTGCGAAACTCCTGCATATCCAGATCGTTGATAAACCTTCCTGATTTTATATTGATGTTCTCCATCTCTTTCAGGGAGGGATAGCAGGTGCTGGTCTCAAAGGAGCCATACTCTTTCCCGTAGGAATACAATATGTCGTTTGGGAGGTAATAACGGGAAGAGACCTTTTCTACCTCTTTTGATTTGGTGGTCAGAAAATCGTAATCCTGATTGTTAAATTTTACTGCCCGCCCTTCTTTGAGACCATTGTAAGGGATGGAGGTTTCACCGGTCCACATCCACATGACATTGACGGCATTCTCAGCAAACTGCGCTTTTACTCCGTTGGAAAGTCCGTTTCCGGAACCAAGCAAAACCATCAGCATGAATATTCCCCATGCTACAGAAAAACCGGTCAGGAAAGTCCTGAGTTTGTTTTTCCTTATCGTGCTAAAAATCTCCTGCCAGATATCAACGTCAAACATAGCTTAGATTTATTCCTGTTTTACTTTGTCACGGTACATCTGAAGGTCTCCGTTGGTTATCACTTCTCCGATGACCCCATCTTTCAGACGGATAATTTTCTGCGTTAAAGCAGCAATGTCGTGCTCATGGGTAACGATAATGACGGTAATTCCCTGATCATTTACCTCCTTGAGAATCTCCATTACTTCAAGTGATGTTTGTGAATCCAGCGCACCGGTTGGTTCATCGGCCAGAATAATTTTTGGTTTGGAGATGAGCGCCCGCGCGATTGCGACACGCTGTTTCTGTCCACCCGACATTTCGCTCGGAAGGTGATGGGCCCAATCTTTGATTCCAAGCCTATCCAGGTACTCCAGGGCAATAAGGTTGCGTTTCTTCCGGTTTACCTTCTGGTAATAAAGTGGCAAGGCCACATTCTCCATGGCATTCTTGAAAGAGATCAGATTGAATGACTGGAAGATAAAACCGATCATGGCGTTGCGCGTGATGGCAGCCTGTGTCTCATTTAACCCCCAGATTTTCTTCCCGTTCAGGTAATAATTACCTTTGTCGTAGTCATCAAGGACTCCCAGAATGTTCAATAAGGTTGATTTTCCGGAACCGGATGAACCCATGATGGAGACAAATTCGCCCTCCTTAATTTCGAGGTCCAATCCTTTTAAAACATGGAGACTGTTGTTTCCGGTAACATATGATTTGTGAAGGTTCTGAATGCTGATCATGGTAAATCCTTTCGTTCTTTAGCTTGATAACTTATGATAAGACGCACCTTGCCTCAAAACGTTACACCCTTACTTCCAAAATTTTCGATTTTGGATTTTCGATTTTGGAATGCTCCCTTTGAAATGTTTGATTTTTCGTCCGGTACGACCAATCAACCATTTCAAAAATGCTACCGCTGACGATTTTGCTGTATGATCGTATTCTACCAAAATATCGCCGCCATGCGGCTCTTCGCCCAATCTTTCCTTCGTCCCAATCGTCCTAGTCGTCTCCCCGTCCCAGTCGTCCTAGTCGTCCCAGTCTCCCCCTCATTTCACCCAGTCCCTCCGTCTCTCGTTCTTTCCGTCGTCCCAACCGTCCCAGTCATCCTAGTCGTCCCTTCTCCCGGATACACTTTAGATCACCCTAGTCCTTTTTCAAAGGATTCCATCCCTGAGCAGTCAGTGGTATCTCCTGAATACCTCCTGTCGTAACAAGCATGGCGCCCTCCTCTTTCCTGGTCATATGGCCAATTACTGTAATATCCGGATGGTTGCGCACCTTATCATGTTGATTAACAGGTATTGTAAACAAAAGCTCATAATCCTCCCCGCCATTCAGTGCAGCGACCAATGGATTGATACTGATCTCTTCCGCCATTTTCCGCACTTGCGGATCAAATATGAGCCGCTCTTCATACAAGCGGCAACCAACATCGGAATCCTCACACAGGTGCAGAATTTCGGACGACAAGCCATCAGATATATCAATCATGGAGGTGGGGGTGACACCCAGGGTCTTGAAGACTTCGCGCATATCTACCCTTGCCTCGGGTTTCAGCTGTTTGCTCAGTATGTAATCGTAGCCTGAAAGCTGTGGCTGAACAGTCGGGTTTTGCCTGAACAGTTGATCTTCCCGTTCGAGCAGCTGCAATCCAAGGAATGCACCCCCGAGATCACCGGTTACGCACAAAAGATCGGTAGGTTTTGCTCCGTTACGGTAGACCAGCTCGGCCTCATCAGCTTCGCCGATTGCAGTGATCGATATGGTTAAACCAGTCAGGGAGGTGGTGGTGTCACCTCCAACAAGATCAACGCCGTAGTGATCGCAGGCAAGGTGGATTCCCTCGTACAGCTCATCAATAGCTTCAATGGTAAATTTGGAGGAGATGGCCAGGGAGACAGTGATCTGTCGGGGAATGGCATTCATGGCACAAATATCACTGACATTAACAGCCACGGCTTTGTATCCAAGGTGTTTCAATGGCACATAGACCAGGTTGAAATGAACTCCCTCTGTCAGTAAATCTGTTGTTACAACCACCCTTTTATTTGGAAAACTGAGTACGGCACAGTCGTCACCTACTCCCGTTAAAGTACTTTCATTTTTGATTTTTGCCTGCGCAGTCACCCTCTTGATCAGACCAAATTCTCCCAATTCAGCGAGTTGATTGCCTTGTGTTTTCTCCTTTGTCATGCTTGTTCAAGATTTATTTACCAAATCACTCCTCAAAAATAGTGCATTTTATATCTTTGCACCAATTTGTATCCAGTCTTATTAAAAATTCGTACAACTGAGATATATATTGGAAGTTCTTGCAATTATAAGTTCTTCCTGTTGGTAATAGTTTTAATCAGTTGAACAAAAGTCCGTAGTCCCTAAGTACTTTAGGCACTCTAGTCACTCTAGTTCACTTTAGGCACTTATTCAAATGGACAACCAAAATACATTATTAAACGAAGTAAGCGAACGCGATTACCGTTTCGGCTTCGTTACTGATATTGAAACAGATATCATCCCGATAGGGCTGAGCGAGGAGGTGGTCAGAATCATCTCTGCCAAAAAGGAAGAGCCTGAATTTATGCTTGAATTCAGACTGAAGGCTTACCGAAAATGGCTAACTATGAAAATGCCCGACTGGGCACAACTGAAGATTCCAGAAATTGATTACCAGGCTATCAGCTACTATGCTGCACCCAGAAACCAGCCAAAATATGAGAGTCTTGACGAAGTAGATCCTGAGCTTCTGAGCACATTTGCCAAACTTGGCATCCCGCTGGAAGAACAAAAAATGCTGGCAGGTGTGGCGGTTGATGCGGTCATGGACAGTGTTTCAGTTAAGACTACTTTCAAGGAGAACCTGGCTGAACTTGGCATCATCTTCTGCTCGTTCAGCGAAGCGGTAAAGCACCATCCCGATTTGGTTCAAAAATATCTCGGGATGGTAGTTCCGCCAAACGACAATTTTTTTGCTGCACTTAACTGTGCCGTTTTCTCGGACGGTTCATTTGTCTACATCCCGAAAGGAGTGAGATGCCCGATGGAACTCTCAACCTATTTCAGGATCAACGCCAAAAATACCGGACAGTTTGAACGGACACTTATCATTGCCGACAACGATAGTTACGTCTCCTACCTCGAGGGCTGTACTGCCCCAATGCGGGATGAGAACCAACTGCATGCCGCTGTCGTAGAAATTATTGCTCTGGATCGCGCAGAGGTGAAATACTCCACGGTTCAAAACTGGTACCCCGGAAACAAAGCGGGGGTGGGTGGTATTTACAATTTCGTTACCAAACGGGGACTTTGCAAAGGTGAATCCTCAAAGATTTACTGGAACCAGGTCGAGACAGGCTCTGCAATTACCTGGAAATACCCGAGCTGCATCCTGGCGGGAGATAATTCAGTGGCGGAGTTCAATTCTGTGGCCCTGACCAATAACTACCAACAGGCGGATACCGGTACCAAAATGATCCATCTTGGTAAAAACACCAAAAGTACAATCGTTTCCAAAGGAATCTCAGCCGGTCACAGCTCCAACTCATATCGGGGTTTGGTGAGGGTTGCGGCCAAAGCAGAAAATGCAAGAAACTATTCTCAGTGTGACTCCCTTTTACTCGGTGAGCATTGCGGTGCACATACCTTCCCATACATCGAAGTGGGCAACCAGAATTCAATAGTCGAACACGAAGCAACCACTTCGAAAATAGGCGAAGATCAGATCTTCTATTGCAACCAGCGTGGAATCTCCACCCAGGATGCGATTGGCATGATCGTGAACGGTTATGCCCGGGAGGTGATCAACAAATTGCCGATGGAATTTGCTGTTGAAGCCCAGAAACTTTTGCAGATCAGTCTGGAAGGAAGCGTGGGATAATAAAAAATTACAAATTAAAGATTACAAATTACAAATTGTCAGTTAGTGTAGGTGGATGATCGCAAAGGTCATATAACAGACAAATTATCAACTATTTATCGAATTTTTAGAATACCAAATATGCTCATAATTAAAGATTTACATGCCAACGTGGAAGGAAAAGAGATTCTGCGTGGAATCAACCTGACTATAAACGCCGGAGAGGTACATGCCATCATGGGCCCCAACGGTTCCGGGAAAAGCACCCTGGCCAATGTTCTGGCCGGTAACACCAATTACGAGGTCACCAAAGGCGAAGTGACATTCTTTGGGAAAAATCTTTTGGAAATGTCGGCAGATGTCCGTGCCAAGGAGGGACTTTTCCTGAGTTTCCAATATCCGGTAGAGATTCCCGGTGTTAGTATGATCAACTTCCTGAAAACTGCTGTTAACGAATCACGAAAATACCACCAGTTAAAAGAACTTTCAGCAGGAGATTTTCTGAAGGTGATGCGTGAAAAGAAAGAGATGGTCCAGATAGATTCGCAACTGACCAACCGCTCTGTCAACGAAGGGTTTTCGGGGGGTGAAAAGAAGAAAAATGAGATCTTTCAGATGGCCATGCTCGAACCAAAACTTGCCATTCTGGATGAGACCGACAGCGGACTCGATATCGATGCGCTTCGCGTTGTTGCCAATGGGGTCAACTTATTGAAAAAAACCGAAAACGCGACCATCGTGGTAACGCATTACCAGCGATTGCTCGATTACATTGTTCCTGATTTTGTGCATGTATTGTACAAAGGACAAATCGTCAAATCGGCTGGTAAAGAACTGGTCCTCGAACTGGAAGAGAAAGGTTACGACTGGATTAAAAAAGAGCTGGGGGAATAAAACCATGATAGAAAGTATAACTTCTGAATCTACCGAACAGCGGATCTTCCAACTGTTTAAGGAGAACATCTCCATGCTGAATGAAGGAGCTGGAACCCTGCTCCGAAATGACAGGGAGAAAGCCATGAAAGCGTTCCGGCGCATGGGGATTCCCGACCGCAAAGTCGAAAATTACAAATATACCGACCTCACCAAGCTGTTCGCGCGTGAGAATTACAACAGGGCATTTCTTCCGACCTCGTTCGATTTCGACATGCAGGAGGTCTTCACCTGCGATGTTCCGGAGTTCGACACACACATCCTTTTTCATGTGAACGGATGGTATTTTGATCAGAACAGGACCGATCAGTTTCCCAAAGGTACCATCATCAAAAGCATGAAAAACGCCTGGAAGGAGAACGCTGAGCTTGTTGAAAAATATTACGGAAAGATCGCCGATTCATCAACTGATCCTATGATTGCCCTCAATGGTGCCTTCGCCCAGGATGGAGTCTTTATTTACATTCCGGAACATGTGTTGATCGAAAAACCAATACAGATCATCAACCTGTTGCGCAGTGAAGAGGATCTTTACGTTACACAACGCAACCTGGTGATTCTTGGAAAAAATTCTCAGGTAAAACTGATGTTTTGCGACCATACCCTTGCCATTCACAGTTTCCTGGCAAACTATCTTACCGAAATATTTCTTGGAGAAGATTCTGTTGCTGATGTTTATGGGATACAGAACCAACACAACGGAACTGCCTATCTGAACGGCCTATTTGTGCATCAGGAACGTAACTCCCAGCTGATTACCAATACCATCTCCCTGCATGGAGGGATCACACGAAACCATCTTCATGTCGATTTACAGGGAGAACACGCCAATGCGTCGCTCTTCGGCCTGACCCTGACAGACAAGGATCAGCACAGCGAAAATTTTACTTCTATCGTCCATCGCCAGCCTGGTTGCCATAGCAATCAAATTTTCAAAAACGTCCTGGATGATAACTCCACAGGTGCCTTTACCGGAAGAATCCATGTGATGCCGGGAGCTAAAAAGACGGAAGCCTACCAGCGTAACAACAGTATCCTGATGACCAAGGCAGCAAAGATGAATACCAAGCCACAACTGGTGATCGACAACGACGATGTGAAATGTTCACATGGTGCCACTGTGGGACAGATCAACGAAGAGGCGCTGTTTTACCTGCAGACCCGTGGAATTAACGAAAAGGAGGCTCGGTTGATGCTGATGTTCGCCTTTGCCCATGAAGTTCTCGCCAACATTCGGGTTGAACCACTTCGTCAGAGTATCGACCGGTTGGTCAACAAAAGACTGAGGGGCGAAGTTTCGAGGTGCCACGACTGTAAACTGGAGTGCATACGTTAAAAAGAGGGGGAGACTGGGGGACTAGGAGACGAGGGGATATGCTGATTGGCTGATTAGAGGATGTGCTAATTGGAAAATGTCATTAGATCATTTCAGACGGAATAAAAAAATATTGATATAGAGTAATTTCAAACCATATTCAAAATTAACGGACGATGAGTTTTAATTATCAGGACATTAGAAAAGATTTTCCCATTCTTGACCAACAGGTCAATAATCGTCCATGGATCTATTTTGATAACGCTGCGACAGCACAACGTCCGATTCAGGTCATTGAGAAGATCCGCGAATATTCGGTACTGACCAATGCCAACATTCATCGTGGAACCCACGCACATGCCATCAGGACAACTGAAGCCTACGAAAATGCAAGGGATATCGTTAAGGATTTTCTCCACGCTAAGGAACGGGAGGAGATTATCTTCACACACGGGACCACCGAATCCATCAACCTGGTTGCCAGATCTTTTTGTGAAAAATTTCTTTCTGAGGGAGATGAAATCATTGTTACGGAGATGGAGCACCATGCCAACATCGTCCCCTGGCAGATGGCATGCGAACGGCAAGGGGCAACATTAAAAGTAGTGCCATTCGCAGACAATGGAGAACTCAAAACGGAACTTTTGGAAACACTGATATCGAACCGTACCAAAATAGTAGCGGTAACCCACGTCTCCAATACCCTGGGCACGGTAAATCCGATCAAAGATTTGATTCGTGTGGCCCATCTTCACAGCCTGCCTGTCCTGGTCGATGGTGCCCAGAGCGTTCCACATATCAAAATAGATGTACAGGATCTTGACTGCGATTTCTATGTATTCTCCGGACACAAACTTTACGGCCCTACCGGGATAGGCATACTATACGGTAAACGAGCTTGGCTGGATGCCATGCCACCTTTCCTTGGAGGCGGGGAGATGATCGATCGGGTCACTTTCGAAAAAACCACTTACAATGAACTGCCCCACAAATTTGAAGCAGGAACGCCCCACTATGTTGGCGCCATTGCCATGGGGAGTGCCATTCAATATATCCAAAGCATTGGCATAGAGAAAATTGCTTCTTATGAGCATCAACTTTTAAGCTATGCAACAGATCAGATGAAGTCGCTCGAAAATCTCAAAATTTTCGGTGAATCTCCAAATAAAACGGGAGTAATCTGCTTTCAATTGGATCAGATTCATCCATTTGATTTGGGAACACTGTTCGATCAGCTGGGCATAGCCGTTCGTACGGGAAGGTTGTGCGCCGATCCGGTAATGGATCATTTTGGTGTCACGGCGATGACCCGTGCCTCTTTTGCCTTTTACAATACCATCGAAGAAATTGATAGCTTTATTGCAGCGCTTAAACGCATCCGTTTGATGTTTTAGAGCTATTTTTGGTAAAATTTTTAACATGAACATTGAAGATACTCAACAAGCCATCATTGCCGACTTTTCGGCTTTCGACGACTGGATGGACAAATACACTTATCTGATCGAACTGGGAAACGAACTTGAACCCATCGACGCATCTTACAAAATTGATCAAAAGCTGATACGTGGATGTCAGTCAAGAGTTTGGCTACAACAAAAATTGGAAGGTGACCTGCTTATTTTTGAAGCCGAGAGTGATGCCCTGATCGTAAAAGGACTGGTTGCACTGTTGCTGAAAGTTTTTTCCGGAAGGACTCCCCAGGAGATCCTGGATGCCGAACCCTATTTCATCGATGAGATTGGCTTGAGACAACACCTCTCGCCAACCCGTTCCAATGGATTGATGGCCATGGTCAAACAAATCAAATTGTATGCGTTGGCATACAAACAAATCGCCTCTCTAAAAAAATAAAATGGACAATAAAATAGATCTGATCATAGAAAATCTCAAGGAGGTTTTCGACCCCGAAATACCGGTCAATATTTACGATCTGGGACTCGTTTACAGCGTAGACGTTGAAGGGGCCACCGCCACTGTGCTGATGACGCTCACTGCTCCCGGTTGTCCGGCAGCCGATATGATTGTCGCCGATGTCGAGTACATGACCAAAAAAGTCGAAGGGATCGAGGAGTGCAAAGTCGATATCACCTTCGAACCCGCCTGGGACAAGTCGATGATGTCGGAAGAGGCAAGACTGGAGTTGGGTTTTATGTAGAGACCTGTTTCAATGTATTTCCATTTTGATGGCTGTTGAATTTATATTCCTATTTATGAATAACTTAAACAAATCAACAAAGACCATTCTGCTCTTCATCCTGCTTTTTTTGGGCTATAAATTCATTGCCCTTTCGCAGCCGCAACTAACCAAAAGCAAACCAGATCTTACACAATCAAAATTCTATTCCAATTCCCGTCCCTGGACACGCTGGTGGTGGTTTGCTTCGGAAATCCGGAAAAAAGATGTGGCCGATAACCTGATCTGGCTCAGGAAGAATGGCTTTGGAGGTGTCGAAATAGCCTGGGTCTATCCTATAAACAGGATGATAAAAGATACAATTCACTACACTCCCCGGCAAAAGTGGCTCAGCCCAGAATGGTCAGCAATGGTCACCTATGCCAAGAGCTGTGCCGACAGTCTGGGAATGGGTTGCGATTTCACGTTTGGTTCTTTATGGCCATTCGGAGATATAAATGTTCCATTTGACGAGGCAACCATGAATATGACCGACCCGACATGGCGGCAGGAGATTGCTGCTTCATGGGACTATCCGAAAAAAGGATATGTTCTTGATCATCTCAACAAGGATGCCTTTTACCATTACGCCTTCAGAACGGGAAATGCCTTAAAACCCGCGCTAATAGGATCGCTTTCGGGTCTTTTCTGTGACTCCTGGGAAGTAGAAACCAAACATTTGACCACCAAAGGTTTCAATGAGAAATTCAGGAAACGGTTTCACTACGATCTTGTTCCTTACATCGACAGCCTCTATTCAAAAAGAATGCCTTACGCTGCCGTCCGCTACAATTATATGAAACTCTTGTCAGAGTATGTAATCGAAAATTTCTACAAATCCTTTACCAAAAAAAGTCACGAACTGGGAGCCTATTCGAGGGTGCAATGTTCAGGTGCACCTTGCGACATCATCTCCGCTTATGCCTCGGTAGATATCCCCGAGAGTGAGGCCCTGCTTTACGAACCCTCCTATTCGAACATTGTTGCTTCCGCTGCCGGACTTTCGGGAAAGCGGGTTGTTACCTCCGAAACATTTACCTGTCTTTATGGCTGGCCTCGCGACCATCACTCCGAAGAGCAAACAGCCGACTTAAAACTGTTGGCGGATGCTATCTTTGCCAATGGCGTCAATCAAATTATCTGGCACGGCAAACCGCTTAACCCCGCCGGTGAGGATACTGTAAAATTCTATGCTTCTGTGCATTTAGGCAAAAGCGGGACACTTGCAGAAGAGCTGCCTGCATTTAACAATTATCTGGAGAAGGTCTCGGAAAATCTGAAAAAAGGAGTTTCCGTCTCCAAAGTGGCCGTGTACCTGCCTACAGAAGATGCCTGGATGGAAGGGGAACTTCCAACGGAAAAACAGTTTATCTGGGCGTGGGGAGCTTACGAACACCGCTACAGCTATTTCCCAAAAGAGCTCAAAGCCTGGCGACCGATGTGGATTAACTCAGAATTCCTTGAGAAAGCTGAATTCAGCAACAACAGGCTGAAAGTCGGTGATTTCTCCTTCCAGGCCTGTTATGTGGATGTTAAGTACATGGATCTGACAGCTCTTCGCAGACTGACTGAATTAGCCCAAAAGGGTCTTCCGGTCTGCCTGAAACAAATTCCTGCCGAGCCCGGCTTCCATCCTTCTGATGCAGAATACAAAATCCTGCTACAGAAATTAAACCAATTGAAGAATGTTAAAACTTCCTGGCAGGAAATGGACCAAATTGGCCCGCTGATTACTGGCACAGAGTCGACCGACTTTTGGTGCAGGGAAACAGCCGATGGACTCACCCTCTTTTTTGCCAATCCACACTCACAGGGACTGATCTTCCCTTTGGAATATGGTCAGTCATTGAACCATACCACCGATTCAATTCGAATTGCCATCCACAACAAGGGATCCACTGTTCCGTACACCCTTGTATTTCGACCCTATCAATCGCTCTTGATCCAACTTGGCTCAGACAATAAAATATCCATTGTCGATATTTATTTCAAACCCAAAACACCTGTGTATATAAAACGGCCAAGTGTTGAGAGGGAGAAATGGGAAGTGTTATCTCCAAAACAACAGACTAATTAATCTTCTTTCTATACTTCATGAGCATAGAAAACAGAATCCCAGCAATTTCATGTATCTTAGTCGATTGCATGTTGACGATATCTTTATAAAAGAATGAAGGTGGAAGAAAAACTACCTAAGAAATATTTCTTCATCGACGAAAGTGGCGATGCAGCCTTTTATGCCAAAGGGAAAAAGTTGCTGATTGGTCAGGAAGGTTTTCAACCTTTGCTTTTACTTGGTCTAATTGTACTAGAAGATAAAAAAGCTGTTCGAGATTTTGTCATCAATTTTCAAAACGAAATCAAAGGGGATCCTTTATATAACACCCAGAAATGTGTTGCTGATCCAAAAGGATGGTACCTTCATGCCCGTAATGATCAGATTGATATCCGTTCAAAATTTACTGAGTGTTTAAGAAAACAAGATGGTTATAGATCTTTCGTGGTTGTTGGCCGTAAACGCCTCTCTACCTTTGAGAAGAAGCACAACTCCAATGAGAGTGAGTTTTATTTTGACATGGTTTTTCATTTATTGAAAGATAGAATGAATGATGAAAACTGTTTTTATCAGATTTTCCTTTCCGGTAGAACCGGTAGTTCGACGGAAAAATTAAAAAATGCCATAGACCGTGCAATTTCGAGGGATAATGAACGAAGGAACGTTAAATTGAGCATCAAATACAAGTGTCTGACAGTGCCTTCTCAAATAACACCGGAACTAAGTATTGTCGATTATCTGTTATGGGCTTTGCAGCGCTATATTCTCACCGATGACAACCGTTACTACCTTGCCCTAATAAACAAATACAATTTAATTATTGATTTGTATGATTTTAAAAATTTCAAAAGAAATTATTACAACAGCAAAAACTGTTTTGAAAAAACCAAGGCAGATAATTTCAGGACTGATGGATATATTTAAAAAATAAAAAGCAATCTTTTATATCTCGTACCAATACTGGTAACCCCGGCGAGTGCAGGTTGTAGAATATAAAAATTGCTTCGATTGCAAAGATATAATCAATCCATTAAAATTCACGCATTTAATAGAATAAATTTTTAATGTTTAAGAGCATGTTGTTGAAAATAAGCTGGATTAGAGGATTATTAGACAATACAGATTCGTTCATTAAGTGAGAACAGACATCTTGTAGAAATTTAAACCCAGTCCGCAAAACATTTCCCTTCGACTTTACTCAGGGACCGGTAACATTTCAAACAAAATAAAATTATATTATATGACACCTGCCATCCTTGAAATCAAAGCCGCCATTCAAATACAGAAGCCTATCCACGAAGTATTTGAGGCCATCATTGACCCACAAAAAATGTCCAACTATTTCATTTCCAAAGCAAGTGGAAGAATGGAAGAGGTAAAACAAATTCTGGCTTGCCTCAAATGTTATCTCGAATATGGGATCAACCTGCGAAAAGGGGCATTTGATTACATGAGAAAATAGTAATGGATAACACTCCTGAAAATTTCAGCCAACTCATCAAAGCAAAAGCTTTCGAACTGGGGTTTGATGCTTGCGGTATCTCCCGGGCCGTGCGATTAGGAGAGGATAGTGGCAGACTAAAAATATGGCTGGATGCAGGTTACCACGGCACAATGGGTTACATGGCCAACCATTTTGAAAAACGGGTGAATCCGGCAGAGTTGGTAGAAGGGGCAATATCAGTAGTTTCAGTCCTCCTCAACTACTATACCGAACAAAAGCAGGAGGATCCTGAAGCGCCTGTCATTTCAAAGTACGCTTTAGGAAAAGATTATCACTACGTTTTAAAAGATCGGCTTTCAAAATTGTTATCATACATTCAGACCGAATTAACTTCATGTGAAGGGAGGGTATTTACGGACTCAGCTCCATTGCTGGAAAAGGCACTGGCCAAAGAGGCCGGACTGGGTTGGATAGGCAAACATACCTTGCTGATCCATCCCAAGATGGGTAGCTTTCTTTTTATTGGCGAACTAGTCCTGGATATTGAACTGAATTACGATGACCCTTTTGGTAACAATCTTTGTGGTTCATGCTCCCGCTGTATGGATAGTTGTCCGACAGGCGCTATCATTGCACCTGCCATTCTTGACGCGAATAAATGCATCTCCTACCTCACCATCGAAACCAAAGAGGCGATTCCTGAATCGTTGACAGGAAGCCTTTCCAACAGGCTGGTCGGTTGTGATATCTGCCAGCAGGTATGCCCCTGGAATGGCAAAGCATTGCAAAATAAGGTTTTAGAATTTCAACCTAAATCCGAACTCCTTCAAATGACCGCGGAAGAGTGGAAGAAAATTGATAAACCAGGCTACAAAAGGCTTTTTAAAGGTTCTGCAGTTGAACGGGCCGGGTTTAACCGTATAAAAAAAACACTTGCACATCTATTTCCTTCGAGCTAAACAACTTTGAATGAAGTATCTTTACTTTTGAAAGTTAAATCATACTCCTGGGTCCCGTATTCCAAAATCGAAAATTATTCTTTTGATGATAGAACAAAACTGGAGCGCTTTTGATGGTACCAATCTGTACGCAGTAATTTGGAAGCCGGTGGCAGCACCTAAAGCGGTCATGGCTTTTGTACATGGACATGGTACGCACTGCCGAAGGTACGACGAATGGTTCGGCGATTTCCTTGCGGCTGGGTTGGCTGTTATATCTTTTGACCTGAGAGGACATGGTCGTTCAGGTGGCAATCAGGGAACTATCCACCGCTATTCTGAATATCTGGAAGATACGGCGCTTCTGGTTCGAAAGGCCAGGGAAAATTTCCCCAACATTCCGCTGGTTCTTTATGGCAGCAGTGACAGGGTATCCGCTCCGGAGGCCTCCGAAAATCTGGCAAAAGGCATGCACGGCAATGTTACCTACCGTGTATGGTCAGATGCACCTCATCAGCTGCATGTTTGGGATCGGAATGACAGGGTGACCGCTTATACGATTGACTGGATAAACAAACTGTTATGATAAATTTTCGCACAGAAGTTTCGTTGCCCAAGGTAAAGAAACAACTCTCCTACAGGCAAAATGCCCTGATGATAGGTTCCTGCTTTACCGAGAACATTGGCAATTATCTGAAAGACCACTACTTTCCTGTTCTGACAAACCCTTGCGGAATCCTCTACAATCCGGCCTCCATGGCAAGCTGTATCGACCTCCTGGTGAAAGATAAACAGATAGCGGCTTCCGACCTTTTTTATGCCAATGGCTTGTGGAACAACTTCCATTTTCACAGCCGCTACTCTCATCCCATTCAGCAAACAGCCCTGACAGGCATGAATGAATCCCTGGCAAATGCTTCCCGAAAGCTTCGATCGGCCTCTCACCTCTTTCTCACTTTCGGCACATCGTGGATTTACCGCGAAAAAGTGCACAACACCATCGTTGGGAACTGTCACAAATTGCCTGCAGACCGCTTTTCACGTGAGCGTCTTACGGTGGAGGATATGACCAATCAGTGGATTGAAAAGCTCGACCAACTATTCTCCTTTCAACCTGATCTTTGCGTGGTGCTGACCGTAAGTCCTATTCGTCACTTCAAGGACGGAAGCTTCGAGAATCAGGTAAGCAAATCCGGACTATTTCTTCTGATCGACCATCTGCTAAGCCATTTTGGGAAAGAGAAAATTTCCTATTTCCCTTCGTACGAAATCATCATGGACGAACTGCGCGATTACCGCTTCTATGCCCCGGATATGTTGCATCTCAGCGAAGTTGCCACCGCATTCGTGCAAGAGAAATTCAACGAAGTTTATCTGGACAAAGAAAGCAGGGAGATCAGCTTCACGGTAGACAAAATTGTAAAGAGTTTGGAACATAAGCCATTTCATGGTGAAAATTCATCTTACCAGGATTTGCTCTCAAGATTGGAACAGGAGGTTTCTATCCTGACAAAAAATCATCCCGGACTTGATCTTAATGATTTAATAATTGATATCGTTCAAAAAAAAAGGGTATAAATTTTTTTTAATCATACCTTTGTATATTTTTAAGAACTCTACGAGTTAAGGGTTTAAGAGCACTCCATTATTCAATTTTAATCGTTCGAACCTATGGGATACCTGAATTTTGATAAAGATAAACTGGTCAATTTATCCTATTCACTGGAACGCGAGACATTGCGGACCAATCGGGGAGGTGCCTATTCATCCACGACACTGGCCGGATGCAATACACGAAAATACCATGGCCTTTTGGTTGTCCGGTTGGATGAGCTGGATGGAGGGAAACATGTATTGCTCTCAACACTCGATGAAACAGTCATTCAGCACGAAGCGCAGTTTAACCTGGGGATCCACAAATTCCCGGGCGATTTCTACGAACCCAAAGGTCACAAGTACATCCGGAATTTTGAGTTTGATACCATTCAAAAGCATACATACAGGGTAGGAGGGGTGATCCTGACCAGGACCAGGTTACTCGTTGAACATGAAAATACCTTGTTGGTAAAATATACCCTGGAAGAGGCCAATAGCCCGACAAAACTTCGGTTCAAACCATTCATGGCCTTCAGGAATGTCCATTCTCTCAGCAAAGCGAATCTTTATGCCAATTCAAAGTACACACCGGTAGCCAATGGGATCAAAATGAACCTCTACGAAGGTTATCCCGACTTCTTCATGCAACTTTCGAAAGAGTGCGATTTTGTTTCTGTTCCAGACTGGTACAAAAATATTGAATACATCAGGGAGCAGGAGAGGGGTTATGAATTTCAGGAAGATTTGTTTGTCCCCGGTTATTTTGAAGTTACAATTGAAAAGGGGGAATCCATCTTTTTTTCTGCCTCAACGAATGAACAAAAACCCTCCGCCTTTCTCAAGCGTTATGAAAACGAGAAAAAATTGAGAATACCAAGGGATTCCTTTATCAACTGTCTGCTCAATTCGGGTAAACAATTTATGTGGGAACGTAAAGATGGCATTGACCTCATTGCCGGTTACCCCTGGTATGAATCCATCACCAGACAAACATTGACCGCTTTGCCCGGGATCTTCCTCATTTTAGGCGATGTCAAGAATTTTGAAGCGGTTTTGCAAACCAATCTCAAACGGCTTCGCAACGGACTGCTGCCAAAATATGCAGGACAGGAAAGCTTCTTCGATGCTGCCGATGCCCCTTTGCTCGTTTTCACTGCCTTGCAGAGACTCTTAAAATTTAAATCAGCTGCGGAAATCTGGTCTACATACGGCGACTCTTTGAAAGAGATCTTAAACAGCTACCGTGAAGGTACCGATTTCAACATCCACATGCTTGACAACGGATTGATCCATGCCAAAATGGATGGAATAGCCCTCACCTGGATGGACGATTACAAAGATGGCGTTCCGGTTACCCAGAGAGGTGGATTGGCTGTCGAAATCAACGCTTTGTGGTACAATGCCGTAAGTTTTGCACTTGAACTTGCTGTTGATGCAGGCGATAAATCATTTGTAAAAAAGTGGAAAGAGCTTCCTGCCCTTATCGGCGAATCTTTCTTATCGCTCTTTTGGTGCGAAGAGCACTCCCAACTTGCTGATTACATCGACGGAGATTACAAGGACTTGTCTGTCCGGCCCAACATGCTGATTGCAGCTGCGATGGATTTATCACCTTTGTCGCGCACCCAGAAAAAACTGATCGTCAGTACGGTGAAAAACGAGCTTTTGACCCCGGTCGGAATCCGTACCCTATCGCCTGAAGATTTTGCTTACAAAGGATTTTCCGGTGAGCATGCTGCTGATTTTCCGGAAGCCGCTCACCAGGGAACCGTCTATCCTTACCTCATCTATCTTTTTGTAAAGAGCTACCTCGATGTGCACAAAGCCGGCGGACTCTCTTTTGCAAAGAATTGCCTTGAAGGTTTTAAACTTGAGATGTCGGAGAATTGCATTGGTACACTTTCCGAAGCTTATGAGGGAAATCCTCCACATACTGCAAGAGGTTCTATTTCACAGGCTTGCAATGTTGCCGGTGTGCTCATGGCCAATGCGATCGTTGAGAAATTTGAAGAAGAAATGAAACCTGTAGCTAAATAACCCAAAAGATATGAAGGTATTGATGTTTGGCTGGGAATTTCCTCCTCATATTAGCGGTGGATTAGGTACGGCAAGTTTTGGCTTGACAAAAGGGTTGGCTCAGTTCGACGACATTGAGGTTCTCTTTGTCGTGCCAAAAGTTTATGGAGACGAAGATGACACCGCTGTCGAGAAAATTATTGGTGCCAACGAAATCACCATCAAACGTAAGCATGTCAATATCCACAAGACCGACAAGCAAATAGATATTTCGGAGGTTAGGTCCAATCTGATCCCCTATTCGGATCCTGAAGAGTTTTGGCAACTGACTCAACAAAGATTGTCGGCTTCCACCAGGTTTGTACAGACTGATGCCCAGGGGAAAATTCCGTTTACCGGAAAATATGGCGCCAACCTTCATGAAGAAATTGCCAATTACGCCATTGTTGCAGAATACATTGGTCGTGAATACAAATTTGATGTCATTCATGCCCACGATTGGTTGGCATACCCTGCCGGAATAGCAGCCAAGCGTGTAAGCGGAAAACCGTTGGTTATTCATGTTCATGCCACCGATTTCGACCGCAGTGGCGGTAGCGTCAACCCCAAAGTTTATGCCCTCGAAAGGGAAGGAATGGAGATTGCAGATCAGATTATTACTGTTAGCAACCTCACCAAGAAAATTGTCATTGAGAAATATGGCATCAATCCAAATAAAATAACCACCGTCTACAATGCCGTTGAACCGGTCGAAAACAAGGAGACATTGTTGTTTAAAAGGGGTATCAATGATAAAATTGTCACTTTTCTAGGCCGTATCACCCTGCAAAAAGGTCCCGAATATTTCATCGAAGCAGCCTACCAAGTGCTGAAACGTACTGAAAACGTGCGTTTTGTAATGGCCGGAAGTGGCGACATGATGGAGAAGATGATTCGCCGGACAGCCAGGCTTGGTATATCAGACCGGTTCCATTATACCGGTTTCCTCAAAGGGGATGATGTATTTGAAATGTTCAGGATGAGCGATGTGTACGTGATGCCCTCCGTTTCTGAACCATTTGGAATTTCTCCACTGGAGGCTATGATGACGGATGTGCCGGTCATTATCTCCAAACAATCGGGTGTTGCTGAGATTCTGACCCATGCCATCAAAGTTGATTTCTGGGATATCAACGCCATGGCAGATGCCATCTACGGAATCATCAAATACCCCGCATTATCTGCCATGTTCAGAAAATTCGGCAGGGTAGAGGTCGACAGCCTGCAATGGAAACATTCTGCAGCACACGTTCGTGAAGTTTACAAAAAAGCAATCAGATAAGTTACATCGATAATAGTTCAAACCATGAAGACAATCTGCCTAAATTTTCAGATTCACCAGCCTTTCCGCTACCGCAAGTATCGTTTTTTCGATATCGGAAATGATTCCTATTATTACGATGACTATGCCAACGAAACGATTATGCGCAAAATTGCAGATAATTGCTATCTGCCTGCCAATCACATTCTTCTTAAGCAAATCAAAAAAAATAGGGGAAAATTCAAAGTATCATTCTCCATTTCCGGCGTTGCACTGGATCAATTCAGATTGTATGCGCCAGAAGTAATCGACTCATTCAAAGAGTTGGCAGCCACCGGGGCAGTAGAATTTCTTTCAGGGACATTCGCAAATTCCCTGGTATCTATGGTCGATGAACAGCTTTTCGCCAAACAGGTCAAAATGCACGACGACCTGATCGAAGAACTTTTTCAGCAAAGACCCAAAGTATTCAGAAACTCTGAGCTGATCTACTCCGATGAGCTGGGCGATCTTATCTACCGGATGGGTTTTGAAACGATCCTCACCGAAGGTGCCAAACACATTCTTGGGTGGAAGAGCCCCAACTACCTATATTGCAATGCCTTAAATCCAAGGCAAAAAATACTGATGCGCAACTACCGGCTCAGCGACGACCTCTCATTCCGCTTTTCCAACTCTTCCTGGAGCGAATATCCGCTTACTGCATCCAAGATGGCAGCCTGGCTGGTCGATCTTCCAAAAAAAGAGGAGATCGTAAACATCTTCCTCAATTATGAGACTTTTGGGGAGATTCAAAAGAAAAATACAGGGATTTTTGATTTCCTCGATGCCCTCCCCGAAATAATTCTAAAAACCAAAGAGCTCACCTTTTCAACACCAAGCGAAGCAGTTAAAATGCTTCAGCCTGTCTCTGCAGTGCATGTACTTCATCCAATTTCATGGGCTGATGAGGAGAGGGACCTTTCTGCCTGGCTAGGTAATGAACTTCAGAAAGAGGCATTTAATCACCTCTATGCGCTGAAAGAGAGAGTCAAGCAATGCACCGATCCTCAAATGACCAAAGACTGGATCTACCTTCAGTCCAATGATCACCTCTATTATATGTGCACCAAATTCTTCTCCGATGGTGAAGTCCATAAATTTTTCAACCCATTCGGTAGTCCATACGAAGCATTTATCAACTACATGAATGTATTGAGCGATTTTACCCTTCGATTGAACAAATTGGTTCCCATCTCCGATAACGAAGCGGAGTTGACCAAACTTAAGCTAACCATTGAAGAAAAATCCAGGAAACTGGAAGAGGCAGAACTGTTAATAAAAAAGCTCAGTAAACCCACCCCAAAAGCCGCTAAACCAAAAGCAAAAGCAGCAACAAAAGTTGAAACAAAACCAAAATCTTCCAAAAAAAGCGCATCCAAATAATCGGCCTAATGTGAAGAAAATATTATAAACAGGGAATCATCCCACAAATGATTCCCTGTTTATATAAAAATGATCACTGAAAATGGTATCATTGCATTTCAAAAAATTGACACCACCGAGGTGTCTTTCTTGTTAATATATTCAAAGAATGGAAGAGACATATTTTAAGAATCTGAGACAACCCGAAAATAGCAACCCTACCTGGAAAAAAATCATTGTCGAATCTGCCCTGCCGGCCGAACTATCCTCATTACGAACTATTTCCAGAAACCTTTGGTGGGTATGGAATGTAGATGCAAGAACACTTTTCAACGAGATTGATCCGGTGATTTGGGAAAATTGCGAACACAATCCGATCGTTTTATTGGAACAAACCAGTCACGACCGGTTTGTAGAACTAAAGAGTGATGAAGCGTTTGTACTCAGGATGAAATCCGTCGAAATTCAATTCAACAAGTATCTAAAGGAACGGAAGAAATTACGCGGACCGAAAATTGCCTATTTCAGTATGGAATTTGGACTCCACTCGAGTCTGAAAATTTATTCAGGTGGCCTTGGCGTTCTAGCCGGCGATTATTTGAAAGAGGCCAGCGACTCAAAAGTGGATATGACTGCAATAGGTTTGTTGTACCGTTATGGCTATTTCAAACAGGTGATATCCACAAATGGAGAACAACTTGTCACCTACGAACCCGAACATTTTTCAAAAATACCCATTCAACCCGCACTCGATGAAAAGGGCGAATGGATCATTGTTGAAGTAAAAATGCCCGATCGCATCGTTTTAGTCAGAGTCTGGTATGTGAACGTCGGAAATGTCAAACTCTACCTCCTGGATACAGATACCGAAAACAACCAGGAAGAGGACCGTTCCATTACCCACCATCTCTATGGAGGTGATAACGAAAACAGGCTGAAACAAGAGATGGTACTCGGACTGGGTGGAATCAGGGCACTGGAAAGACTTGGAATTCAGTCTGACATCTACCATTGCAACGAAGGACATGCAGCCTTTATCGGCCTCGAACGCATCACAAATATTAAAAACAAATCATCGCTCAATTATTCTGAAGCGAAAGAAGTAGTCAGGGCCTCAACCCTCTTTACGACACATACTCCCGTTCCTGCAGGTCACGATTCATTTCCGGATGATCTCTTTACATCATACATGAATCCGGTAGCTGATCAACTGGGAATCACAATGAATGAGCTGATGCTGCTTGGTAAATCTGGCAGCAACGAAGGAAAGTTCAACATGAGTTTTCTGGCTGCCAATCTTTCACAATCGATCAATGGCGTAAGTAAACTGCACGGCGATGTCAGCAAACAACTGTTAAGCGAACTCTACAAAGGATTCCTTCCTGAAGAGTTGGATAATATCGGTTATGTCACCAATGGGGTGCACTACCCAACCTGGGCAGCTCCCGAATGGAAAGCGGTACATGATCAAATCCTCTCTGCAGAGGAGATGGCTGATGATATTCATGAGTACGAAGAGGGCGGAGAGATGCGTGCCTGGAGAAACATTTACAAGGTTCAGGACAAGCTAATCTGGGATACCAAGTCAAAACTTCGCGAACAGCTGATAGAATACATCAAAAGAAGGTTCACCGACATCCATATCCAGCGGAACGAGAATCCAAAATATATTTCTGAAGCCATTTCGAAACTGAATCCCAGGGCCCTCACCATCGGTTTTGCCAGGCGTTTTGCAACCTACAAAAGGGCTCACCTGCTATTCCGTGATCTGGACCGTTTGGCTAAGATCATCAACAACCCAGACAGACCGGTACAATTTCTTTTCGCAGGAAAGGCACATCCCGCCGATAAAGCCGGTCAGGATTTGATTAAATACATCATCGACATCTCCAAACGTCCTGAATTTGTGGGCCGTATCCTCTTTCTTCAAAACTACGACATGAACATCGCCAAGGTGCTTGTTCAGGGTTGCGATGTCTGGATGAATACTCCGACCAGACCACTCGAAGCATCGGGTACTTCAGGCGAAAAAGGGGTCATGAATGGTACGCTTCACTTTTCGGTCCTGGATGGCTGGTGGGTCGAAGGTTACAAACAAGATGCCGGCTGGGCATTGCCACTCGAAAATTCCTTCGACAATCCGGAACTTCAGGATGAACTCGATTCTGAAGCCATCTACGGAATCCTCGAAAACGAAATTGTTCCTGCTTACTACTACCGCAACGACAAAAATATCCCGGTCCTTTGGGTCGACTTCATCAAAAATACTTTTGCCGAAGTAGTGCCACTTTTTACCACCAAAAGGATGATGAAAGATTACTTTACCCGTTACTATCTTCCTCAGGCACACAGAACAGGACTTCTCATTGCGGATAATTTCAAACTGGCAAAAGATTTGGCAGCCTGGAAATCAAAAATACTCGGCGTCTGGAACACCATAGAGGTAAAAAACGTCCAGGTATCTGACGGTATCACAAATACCTATGAAATGGGGAAAGCCTATCCTTCAAGGATTACCTTAGATTTAAAAGGTCTCACAGCTGGAGAAATCGGTGTTGAACTGATCGTCGCTACCGGAACAGATCAACCCCGTTTTGTGGCTAAATATGATTTTTATGTCGAGAAACAAACAGATAATCTGGCCCACTACCTGCTTGAACTGACTTTGAAAAAACCAGGCAGTTACAATTATGGATTGAGGATATATGCCAAAAACAGTGCCCTGCCCAATCGCCAGGACTTCAGGTTACTTAAATGGCTTTAATCTGTTTAATTACAACTTATTGTACAGGAGTTTGTTGAGGAGACCTTCCTTGTATTTGGGCGATACCTTCAGCTGCTCTCCTGTTCTTAGCTCAACCATCCCGCCTTTGGCTTTGATGTAACGAACAACATTCGCCATATTTACAAGGTGACTTCTGTGAATTCTTATAAAACCCAGAGGCGTCAGGAGATTTTCAAACTCTAAAAGGGTTCTGCTAACAATTTTTTCATCCCCCTCACGGAATAGGATCCTTGTGTAATTACGCAACCCTTCACACCTGATAATTTTGTCCACAGCGATGATGGCAAAGCCATTCAACTCGGGCAGGGCAATGGTCTTAGTCCCCAGCTCTACATGCGTCATAAGATTGGCTTTAAGCGCATTAACAGCAACTTTTGTCTCAGTTTTCTTTATTTTCGGAATCCTGCCAATCGTTTTGACAAGTTCATCCACATTAATGGGTTTAACCAAATAATCGAATGCAGAATATTTAAAGGCCTTTATGGCATACTCACTGTATGCTGTAATAAAGATTATCTTGAAATCAATTTTTTTTAACCGGTCCAACAGATCAAATCCGGTACCGTCGGGCATACTGATATCCAAAAAAACCACATCCGGATTTTCTCGTTCAATAAGAATCACACCTTCCACAACAGAACTGGCCTCACCTAACATTTCAATATTTCCAACTGTCTTTCTCAGAATCTCTTTTAAAACCATTCTGGAGATTGAATCATCATCAACTATAACTGCTTTTACCATGGTCAAATTAGTATAATAAGGGATCATACAGGCCTCATTCCCGAAATAATGCAAGAGATCTGACCGCAATTACACAGTTGCGGATTCCATATTAACAAAGAAAGTTCAAAAAGGATTTAAAGAATTGAATTTTTTTTTCTAAAAAAATCAATTTCCTTATAATTTAAGATATTTGTAAAAAAAATCGATGGCATCAATTCTCTGTCTGGAAACATCTACTGAGGTTTGTTCAGTGGCATTGGCCATCGATGGAATCATCGTTGAGGAACGCGAAGATAAGAGTGGCAAGAATCATGCGCAGTTGCTCGCCTGCTTCGCTGAAGAGGTGATGAAGGCCCAAAACAAACCCTTTCAACAACTTGATGCCGTTGCGGTATCAGGTGGCCCCGGTTCCTACACAGGTTTGCGAATAGGAGTCTCAACTGCAAAAGGTCTGTGCTATGCAGCAGGATTGCCCCTGATTGCCATCCCTTCGCTTGAAGCCATGGCACATCATGTTATTAAGAATACATATACCGGAATTGAAAAAAGTGAACCTTTGTATTATTGTCCGATGATTGATGCCAGAAGAATGGAGGTGTACGCTGCCATCTATGATCAAAAAATGCAGTTAATCAGAAATATACAGGCATATATCATCGATCACCTATCATTTTCAGAATTTCTGGTCAACCATAAAATACTTTTTTTTGGAAATGGCGCCGACAAGTGCAAGACCTCCATCCAACATCCCAATGCCCTTTTTCTGGACAACATTACAACCTCAGCCAGCCACATGGCAGAATTGGCCGAAAAAGCCTGCCAAAATGACAATTTTGTGGATGTTGCCTATTATGAACCTTTCTACCTGAAAGATTTTGTTGCAACAATTCCGACAAAAAATATCTTTCATTCAAATACAATAGGTTAACAGAATGATTATTAGTCAAATTAAAAAGATCATGATAATTACCTACTATTGGCCACCCAGCGGTGGTGCTGGGGTTCAGAGATGGTTGAAGTTTTCGAAATACCTTCCCGAATTTGGCTGCACACCGGTAATTTTAACTGTGGATGAAAATCAGGCATCCTATGCGCAGTTGGACCATTCGCTGGTTGAGGAGATAAATCCTGACCTCCATGTTCACAAAACCAGGACCTTCGAACCTTATAATCTTTATCGTCGTCTCACAGGGAAAAAGGAGATACCTTACGGTGGCTTCTCCAACCAGAAAAAAGTAACGCTCTTCGAAAAATTCTCCCGGCTGGTTCGCGGAAACCTCTTTGTTCCAGATCCACGAAGGGGTTGGAACAAATATGCGTTGCGCAAAGCCATTGAACTGATAAAAGCTGAAAACATTGAATCTGTTATCACTTCCGGGCCACCTCATTCGACCCATTTAATCGGGCAAAAAATCAAAGATCAAACCGGAATCAGATGGATTGCCGATTTTAGGGACCCCTGGACCGACATCTATTATTACAAAGAGCTCTACCACTCGCTGCCTGCGAGAATGTATGACGAGTCTTTGGAGAAAATGGTCTTGTCTGGCGCCGATAAAATTATCACGGTAAGTGAAGAGGTAAAAAAATTACTGCTCCGGAAGATTCCAGGCTCTGAAGAAAAAATTGCAATCATACCAAATGGATACGACGAATCTGACTTTGAGAATGTTGCTGTGCTCAAAAACGAATTTTTCACCATCACCTATACCGGTACAATTTCGATGGGTTATCGGATTGAACAGTTTATTGAAGCCATCGACCTCCTGCCAGGGGAGGTGAAAGCCAAAATAAAAATCCGGTTTGTCGGCAATGTTCCCGATGAGATTCTGAATTTGTTCGAAAATAAAAAGCTCGGTTCAATGGTCGAAGTGCTTGGTTACATCCCACACAAGGAGGCCGTTGGCCAAATGGTGAATGCCTCCCTTTTACTGATGGCCATACCGGATTCGCCTGACAACAAAGGAATTGTAACAGGCAAATTCTTCGAATACCTTGCTGCCAAAAGACCCATCCTGGCCATGGGCCCTGTTGGCGGTGACGTGGACCTGTTGATTCAAAGATGCAATGCCGGTAAGCTGTTTTCTTACAATGAAATAGAACCAATGAGCCTTTTCATCCTTAAAATATTTGAACAGGAACAGAATGGTTCATACAAAAGTGAAACAACAGGTGCCGAACAATTCACAAGAAGAAATCTAACGGGAGAGTTAGCCAACAATCTATGATCTCTATTCAAATCTCATGAGCAGCAAAGAAGTTAAAAGCAAATCTATCCTGTTTGTCTATACGGGTTTTTCCTCCTTTGTGAAGAATGATTACCTGCTGCTCTCCTCCGCACACCAGGTGCACAAATACCATTTTTCTCCCGTCAGGGGAATTTTAAAAAACACCCTGGAAATTCTTAGACAATTTTTTTTCCTGCTGATCTTCGGATGGAAATACGATCTTTTTTATTGCTGGTTTGCCGATTACCACTCTTTTCTTCCTGTTCTTTTTGCCAGGATTTTCAGAAAAAAATCGATGGTGGTCATCGGCGGGTACGATGTTTGCCGTATCCGGAAGCTAAAATACGGGGCCTTTTGCTCTTCGTTCCGGGGTTGGTTCTGTGCCAAATCCATGAGAATGGCCAGTTTCATCCTGCCAGTTTCTGGCCATGTCGACAGGAAAGCCAAAGCCATAGCTCCCTTCACCAAACGCACCATGGTTTACAATTGTGTGACACTGGAAAGTCCGGATGAGACAAGTACATTCAAAACAGATACGATCCTGACGGTAGGCCTGATCAACAATGAGCGTACATTTTACCTGAAAGGAATCGACACTTTTATAGAAACAGCCAGGCTCCTTCCGGGATTCAGGTTCGAAATTGTAGGGATTAACCAGTCCAAACTGGCCCACAAACTTGGGAACCTTCCACTCAATATCTCCCTTTACAACAAAGTAAAACCGGAGGAGCTGTCTGCCTTTTACCTGAAAGCAAAAATCTATTGTCAGCTCTCCCGCTCCGAATCATTCGGCGTTTCAATTGCTGAGGCGATGACCTTTGGCGCCTTTCCGATAGTTACCCGGGAAGGTGGTATGCCCGAGGTCGTAGGCTCCGTTGGAGCAGTGGTGGAAAGAGATCCACAGTTGGTTGCCGATGTGATCAAAGAGAGACTCCTGAAACATGGCGTGCCTGATGAAAATGAGATTAAAATGCAAATCAAAAAGCACTTTACCCAGCAAAAACGGGCTGAAGCTATTCTCCATTTGATCGATGCTCTATAGATAAAAGTACTGCTAATCCTATTTGTGTCCTTCGTGTTTTCCTTTGTGTCCTTCGTGTTTAAATTCTCAGCAGACAAACTCTTAAAACTATATCTTTGCATCTAAGTCATAAACAACTGCAACAATGATCACCAGCATAGCCTGTAAAATATGTGGAAATGTTCACAACAACCATATCCACCTTGCCAAAGAGAGGCTTTTGAACCTTAAAGATGAGTTTCAATACCTCGAATGTGCCAATTGTGGTTGCCTTCAGATCATCGAAACGCCCAAAGATCTCTCCAGGTTTTATCCAACAGAATATTATTCCTTTCAAAAGCCAAAGTTTGGCCTGGCTCTCAACCCGGTTGTCTACTTTCTGAAAAGGAGCCTTCTCCGTCACTATCTTCACAAATTTGATCCAGCCGGGGCCCTGCTCTCCCTTTTTTTACCCCACCCTTTTCACTGGATGAAGCCGGACTTGTTGAATTTCAACTCCTCCATCCTGGATGTTGGCTGCGGTTCCGGAAGGATTATTCTCTCCATGCAGCGCAGCGGTTTCAAAAACCTGACAGGGATCGATCCTTTTCTGGAGAAAGATCTCCAAAACACGGCCAATTTGAAAATCCTGAAAAAGGATCTCTTCGAAATGACCGGGCAGTTCGATCTCATCATGCTCCACCATGCCTTCGAACACATGGACCATCCCGAACAGGTTTTTGGTAAAATCAGGGAACTGCTCAAACCAAACGGCAAACTACTTATCAGGATTCCCGTTGCCAACTCCCATGCCTGGCGCAAATACCGCACCCATTGGTTTGCACTGGATGCCCCGCGACATCTATATTTACATACAACAAACAGCATTCACCTGCTGGCTCAAAAGACCGGGCTGAAGATTGACAAAATTGAATACGACTCATCTTTCGTACAGTTTGCGTCCAGCGAAAAATACCTGCGGGATATCCCCTATTCGGATGATTTTTCGATGTTTACCAAGAAACAGATGAGGGATTTCTCCAGGGAGGCCATAAGGCTCAACAAGGTTGGGGACGGTGATTGTGCATGTTTTTATCTTGCACTGAAATAAAGGGTAATTCACAATTATGCAAATCGTACAAAATTGTATTTACGATTATAATCCCTAAAATAAGTCTGTTTTAGAGATTATAATCCCCAAAACAGACCTGTTTTAGAGATTATAAAGAATAATTACTATTTTTACGGTAAAATTAATGACTATGATTACAAGAGTACTCAAAGAACAATTGACAAGCAGGTTTGGCAAAGGAAAAGTGATTATTATCATTGGCCCCAGACAAGTAGGCAAGTCAACTTTGTTGCGTGAACTTCAGAAAGAGATGAACCAACAAACCTTGTTTATCAACTGCGACGAGCCGGATATGCGACTTATGCTGGAAAATGTGACCTCTACGCAACTTAAATCTTTAATTGGGAACAATACCTTGGTCATGATTGACGAAGCGCAGAAAGTACCAAATATTGGGGAAACGCTCAAACTAATGGCTGACAATATTGAAGGGATACAAATTGTAGCCACGGGATCATCTGCTTTTGAACTTTTGAATAAAACCAATGAGCCACTGACCGGACGGAAATTTGAATTCAATTTATACCCTATTTCAACAAATGAACTGGTTCTGCACCATGGCAAAATAGAAGAACAAAGATTGTTGGAGAGGCGCATGATTTATGGACTTTACCCTGAAATTGTAAACAATCCCGGCAACGAGCAGGAATATTTAATTGAATTGGTAAACAGTTATTTATATAAAGATATTCTATCATTTCAAAACATACGAAAACCAGATGTCTTGAACAAATTACTGACCGGGTTGGCCTTACAATTGGGACAAGAAGTCTCATACAACGAACTTAGCCAACTAATTGGAGTCGATAAAGCAACCGTGGAGAAGTACATTGAATTACTTGAAAAATGTTTTGTAGTTTTTCGTTTAAGCTCCTTTAGCCGGAACCTGCGCAACGAATTGAAGCGGACGCGAAAGGTGTTCTTTTATGATAATGGAGTGCGGAATGCCATTCTGAATAATTTTGCACCATTGTCATTGCGACAGGATGTGGGTGCGTTATGGGAAAACTTCATGGTTAGCGAAAGGGTAAAACAAAATTCGTATAACAGGGATTTCAGAAAAATTTATTTTTGGCGCACACAAACTCAGCAAGAGATTGATTTGTTGGAAGAAAAGGACGGTGTCTTGTATGCTTTTGAGTTTAAATGGAACCCAAAAAAACACGCCAACATTCCTAAGTCATTCGCTGATGCCTATCCTGAACATCGTTTTGAAGTAATAACTTCGGGGAATTATGTCGATTTATTGATACGCGAACAATAATTGTGTACTAATAACGGGTATTTTGCGTCCGTCTTGCATACTAAATATTATTTTTGCAAGATACAAAGTATTCTGCTTATCTGAAACTTTCCATAAGTATAAAAAACTCGGCCTGCTTCCCCACGCAGAGGCACAGTGCGACCAAGTTTGGTGTGAATCAAAGCTTGATGGCAATTACATTGGCTTCTATCAGTGGTATAAGCCGGATTTGCAAGATTGCTGCTTTTAGTGGTGATGGTTTGGTAAAAGCATTGTTGAAATTGGACAAGGCAATAAACGAGAATGCCTTATCTGCGGTGTTGAAGGATCTTGGGCAAAACGGCGCTCGCAAGTTGCAAGGGTTATTATTGTCAAAAAATTCAAATTAGATATTTAAGTGATAAATTTTGATATTATGAAATACATTGTTCTGGCCATATTCTTTTCTATAACTGTACTCTCAGATATTTCAGCTCAAAAATTTGCACCAACCGGTCTGCTATGCGAATTACTCTCTCATCCTGAATTGTCTCTGATCACTGATCCTACGCCAGATTTTGGATGGATAGTGAACTCTGATAAACCCGGGGATTTTCAGGTAGCCTATGCCATAATGGTCGCTTCATCAGCTGAACAGTTAAAAAATGAGATCCCTGATATGTGGAATAGCGGAATCATTTCAACCGGGCTGTCAATTAATATCAGTTATGCAGGGAAGCCTCTTTTATCCAATACCTCTTATTGGTGGAAGGTGAAAACCTGGAATAAATTATGTGGTGAATCAACCTGGAGTGCAATTCAAAAATTCAATACTTCCCTTTTCAATGCATCCGTAAATTGGCCTGGCGAGAGTAAATGGGTCAGACTTACGCATGATAATGGAGAACCATTCTTGGCTATGGAGAATCGACATCCAATCAGTTATCATGATGTTGAGCCTGGGAAAGTAATTACCCGCAAGAATGGTAAGCTGTTTTATGATTTTGAAAAGTCGGCCTTTTCTTATCTAACGATCAATGTTACCTGGAATCCGAAGAAAAGTCAACAATCCTCTTTGAAGATAGCCATCGGAGAAAAGGCAGTTGGTGACTCTATCGATCAAAAACCTGGTGGAGGAATCATTTTTAGAACCTATGATCTCCCGATTAAAGAAGGTACACATGACTATGATCTTAAGATCCCCCGGTTTATTCCTAACCAACCTCATAGTCAAAGCTTACCTTTAGAATTGCCTGAAGTTATCCCATTCAGATATTGTGAAATAACTTTATCTTCGAACGACATACACATCAACAAGATCACTCAAAAAGCGCTCTATTATTTGATTGACTGGGAAGCTTCTTCTTTTTCATGCTCGAACGAGAATTTGAACGCAGTTTATGATTTGTGCAAGTACTCAACGATTGCAAATACTTACAATGGCGATTATGCCAACAGTCAGCGTGAGCGGATGATGTACGAAGCCGATTGTTACATTCAGCAAATGAGCCACTATTCCGTTGACCGTGAATTTGCCATCGGCCGGTACAGCCTCGAAAATCTGATCTATCATGCTTCATGGCCCACCGAATGGATTTCGCACAGCGTTCTTATGGCCTGGGCAGATTACTGGAACACAGGAAACGACAAAGTGATCCGTACCTATTATGACGACCTTAAAGCCAAAACAATGATGGCTCTTGAGACCGAAAACGGATTGATCAGTACACTTACGGGACTTCAGACAAAGGAATTTATAAAATCTATTCATTTTAATGGAGAAAAAATTGTAGATATTGTTGATTGGCCGCATGAATCGCAAGGCATCAAACCTAGCGGCGAAACGGATAATCACGAGTTTAAAACTTACAATGCGGTAGTGAACGCATTTTATTACCATGGTTTGGTTTTAATGGAAAAAATGGCTAAAGCAATAAATAATGAAGCAGATGCTGATTTTTTTGAAAAAAAGGCTCAAAGATTAAAGGGAATATTTAATGACCATTTTTTCGACAGCAAGAAAGGTATTTATATTGATGGCATTGGATCAAGCCATTCATCCATACAATCAAATTTGTTTTCCCTTGCATTTGGGCTCGTTCAGGAAGAAAACAAAAGAACAGTAGTTGATTATATTAAATCAAAAGGAATGGCATGTGGTGTGTATGCGGCGAATTATTTGCTTGAAGCATTGTATAACGCTGGTGAGGGTCAATATGCTCTAGATTTGATGACTTCAGAGATTGATCGAAGTTGGATGAATATGATCAAAACAGGATCGACCATGACCACTGAAGCATGGGATGTAAAGTATATGCCTCACTTTATGGGCTGGAGCCATGCCTGGAGTGCTTCGCCTGCACACATTATTCCCCGGAAACTAATGGGTATAGAACCAGGGGAACCGGGATTTGGAAAAATAATTATAAAACCTCAACCGGGGAATTTAACATGGGGAACAATGAAATTACCTACTATTCGCGGAGAAATTCTTACAAGTTTCAAGCAAGAATGTGGGAAATCTTTTGAATTAAATATTTCTATTCCGAAAAATACAACAGCTGAAGTTTATATTCCACAAATAGCAGAAAATTATTTACTTACAGTTGATGGACAAAATATTTTAGAACCTAAAATTGAATCTTCATATATTATTATTGATGGAGTTGAATCTGGAACTCACATCTTCAGAATAAAAAAGAAATAATAAAATGGAAATAATAATCGGATTAATTTTTGTAACACTTGCCGGGTTTGGTACTGGATCATCAGCTTGGCCCTTTAAAGTCATTAAAGATATTCACTTTGAACAATATTTGTTTTTTAGCATGCTTTTTGCCATTGTGATATATCCGTGGTTCATCGTCTTAATAAATGTGCCTGATCCTATTCTAGTAATTAAGACCGTTGGTTTCAAACCATTGCTTATCTCAAATCTTTTGACAATGGCCTGGGGTGTAGCGAATTTGTTATATATGATTTGTGTTTTGCGAATAGGGGCAGCACTTACGGGAGCCATCTTGCCTGCGCTTGGAATGTCAGTTGGAGTTACTATGCCACTGATACTAAAAGGCAGTGGCCTATTCACCAATGCCCCGAACCTTTTGTCGAAGCCAGGAATTTTACTTATGATTGGTTTGTTTATAATAGTAATTGGAGTGACATTAGATAAATAACCTCCTCGTTTTATTCTTAAGTTAAAGGTAGTATGAAAATGAATCATAAAGAACGCTTTTTTGCAACAATTCAACATCAGCAGGTTGATCGTCCGGCTTCCTGGCTGGGTTTACCGGTACCTTCGGCGGAGCGGGAGTTGATGAAATTTTTCGGCGTGAACTCCATCGATGAGCTTCGCATAGCAATGTAGTCAGGTGTCCTTTCGATGATCACATCCTGTAATATCCGAAATTATTCAATATATCTTAGCTTAACTTAACTAATGATTACATCAAACCCTATTCTTGGAACCGGACTTCATGCCATCGGTGGCGCTTCTGCAGCAAGCTGTTATTTGCCAAGCACCCAAACCCGTAAGTGGTCGTGGGGTACTTTTTGGCTTGCACAGGCATTGTTTGCCTGGGTAATTATGCCCCTGATTGTAGGTTGGTTAACAGTACCAGGCTTTTTTACTATTTTATGGGAAGCGCCATCGAAGCCATTCTGGGCAGCCTTCTTTTTAGGTGGGGCTTACGGGTTTGGAGGAATGTCATTTGGCAAAGCCATAAACTATATTGGGTATTCGTTGACCTACACCCTGGCTATTGGTATTTCCGCAGTGCTGGGCACTATTTTCCCTTTGATGATTTTCGGCGGATTAGGCAGTTTTTTCACAAGGCCGGGAGGCGGAATTGTTTTGGCAGGAATGATCCTTTCAATGCTTGGAGTGATTTTTTGCGGATGGGCTGGTTTTAAAAAGGAAAAGGACATAAATTCACTTTCAGTGGGAAAAGCGGGATTTAATATGACAGTTGGGTTACTCCTGACCATTGTTGCAGGGGTACTTTCCGGGGTCTTTAACCTTTCGCTCGAATACGGCCAGCCCATTGCTGACATCGCTGCTCAAAATGGAGCTGGAAATTTTCAGGGAAATGCCAAAATGATTATTTCAACATCGGGATGTTTTGTGGTCAACTTTATTTGGTTTATCGTTGCTGGCATACGTCAGGGGACCCTGAATGAATTTATCCCACAAAAAGGGCTGTCAGGCAAGGAGATATTCCGTAACTGGATTTGGTCAGCCCTGGCAGGATCACTCTGGTGTTCCCAGTTTTTCTTTTATGGGTTGGGACATGTAAAAATGGGTAACTTTAAGTTTGCCAGTTGGGTACTACACATGTCTATGTTGATTTTTTTCAGTTATATCGTAGGGGTACTTATGAAAGAGTGGAAAAATGTTAAATTCATGACCTATTTCCTCTTGATTATTGGTCTTCTGGTTTTGGTAACTTCTTTTTGTATTACCAGTTACGGAAGTTATATTGGCGAACAATTGATCAAAAATAGCCTTTAAATGGCAGGATACCTGTTCTGCTTTTTCAATTTCAAGATCGGCTGTTGATAAAGTATGTCAGTACATTTTGAATCAGCCGAAACATCATCAGAAAATCAGTTTCAAAGAAGAATATGAAAGGTTTATTGGGTTTTACCAGAAAACGATCAGGTTAAAATAAGGTAATAAGGTAATAAGGTAAATTATTCTATATCATTATTTCTACTAAGGTTTCTTGAGGAAAATAAGGTTTAACCTTCGACAGAAAAGTATTCATCCTCCTTTCGGAAATACCTCTATCAACTCTTTTACAACATCATAATCCGAACTGAAAATTTTGACTTTCACGGGTGCAACCCAGACCGCGCTTTTGAATACGATCAATGCCTGTGTGGAGGCCATTCCCAAACCACGCATCGGGAAAACTGAAACCAAACAGAGCACGCAACAGCTTGCCAATGCATTTGCGGCTGCCGATTCGGCCCTGGAGAACATTGATGTGATCGTGGAGATTGTAAGACTGACGCAACCCAACTTTTACAACGGGTATAAATCGGTACGGAAGCTGATTAGTACCGGAAGAAGCACCCTTTCCGTAAAAGGGGTGGTTACCGACCTTGCGAGTGGCGAACCGCTTAAAAACGCTATCCTCTCCTTTGCCCTGGATGGCAACGGGATGATGGCCAAAGCCGCCAAAAGCAGCGAATTGCTCGTTAAAAAAACGGCCGACAAGGGAGGATTTAACATTAAAACGCTAACTGCCGGAAAGTACACTGTTCGAGCGCCAATCGGGCATCCTTTGCTATTTTGCCCCCTTTCTTTCCGGCTTTTGCATTTTCAATCAAACCTTGTGCTTCGTCAGTTTAAGCTATTTGACGGGTTGAGAGTTCGGCCAGAGCGGTAAAGATAAATTCGGCTTCTGTCATGTGGTTGCGAAGATTTTGGGATTTCAAACCTTTCAGGCTTTTGTGTCCCTTCACTGTCAGTCCGGTCCATTCCTGGTGGATGATGTTGGTAAGCAAGGCAAATTCATCAGACCTTTCAACTCCGCTTTCCTTCCAGTAATCGGTGAGTTTGTTGCGGGTTTCCTGGCCGGTCATCCGTTGCTGGATCCACTTGTCGCTGCGGCCCAGATTTTGCCAGTTCTCTCGTGCCCTTTCAATACTTTGTTCCGGATCGGCAATCTCTTTCATGCGCTCGTAACCCACCTTGGCAAGCCATTGTTTGAAGGGCTCTGCTTTGGGTGAGGGTATGGATTGGATGATTCTCAACAAATGTTGGGTCTTGGCACAGTCTGTTTCTCTCATTTTTCCATCTGGCGCTTTGAGTTTCAACTGTCGACAAATTGTCGACAGTTCAATTCCGTCTTCCAGTTTGACCCTGATTTTCATTTTGAACCAATAGTCGCGGGGGTTGCTGCTATCGGTTAGAATGTTAACTACTTCAATCACTGAAAAATACCATTGTTCTTCCATGGTATCCCAGTGTGTTCGCACTTTCTTCTCCTCAAATAACTTGATGCTGTCCATATCAATTTTTTTCCAGGGACAATTTGTCCCCGGGTAGAAGTTTAATTCTTCATTTCATTTTCCGATCCCTGTTCTATCCTGATTTGATTATACTCCTCCACGGTTAACGAAAAATCCGGGTCAACCACCTTTACTTCCTCATAAGTAAGCTCATACAGTTTGTAAACCATTTCATCTATTTCTTTTTCAAGATCGATGGTGTCGGCTTGTGGGTCTTTACTTTTTGCTTCTATTATTTTGTCAACGATTTCTATAAACGGCTTTTCTTCATTATCAGTTGGAAAATAAATAGGAATTTTATCTAAAAAAGTTTTCTGCATCATGTATCCACCAGTATCCAATTTGGTAACATATTCTTGAATAAGCCATCTGCCTATGAACGAATTTAAAACTGCCAATAGATATTTTATTCTTTGTCCAATACCTATAAATGCTGTTTTATCGGTGAACAGTTGATTGTTATCATAACCAAAACGAGGAAAACTTCTATCACCGGTTTTATGAACCCTCATCGTTTCAGCCCAAACCAATTTTTCCTTTTCAAATTCGCTGTAATAATCACAAGCTCTGAGTTCCCACCAGTAATCACCTTGATCAGCTCTTTTCTCTGCTTTCTGTTTAAATGGAAATAAATGATTTGCAATTGCCGGATAATTGGCAGTAATATAATCCCATGCTTCATTATACTCAATATAACCATATCTTGGCATAGGTTCATTAGCGATAAAGTCTTGATCATCAAAGTCCTGATTAATATTGAGCATTTTTTTAATAGTAAATCCTTTTGGGAAAAATATCAACCATAATTCTTGAAAATTGGTAGCATACTTTTCCACATCCCTTCCTCTTAACAATCGCTTCAATACTTTTGCACTATTGGGGTCTTTTTTTATTAATTCGTTTTTAGCAGTAGCATCAATAATAAAGGCTTCATTGTACCCAGTCAAAACTCCACGATTGATATTTATTTCCCATTCACTTAAAGGTTTTCCTGTTGCTTTAAATTTTTGCTTTATTTTTTTTCTTTCGTTGGTGGTAATACTCCAGTAATCATTTGCAGATAAACTAATGGGATGTATATTATTAACCACAAAATGAGCTAATTGCTCGATTTTAAAATCATTATTTGCCAAAGCCCCTTTTGTATCGCATGAATTAGGTTGATTTTGATAAATTAAAATGTTAGTATCCACACTGGCATTTTCAAACACCTGATACCAATTAAAATCAATAAGCATCAATGGATTCGTTTTCTCAATTAAAAAATTTCTCAATTCCGTTCCATAGTTTGCTCTCAACCATTTATTGGATGTAATGTAGGAAAGCGTAGCATTTGGAGATAAAATATTTTTGCCCAATTCATAAAACAAACAGTAGATATCGCCGGTAGAATTAAATGTTTTGTACGCTGTTTTGTAATAGCTGTTTTTTTCATCTTTTGATAATGTGAAATACGGTGGATTTCCAATCACCACATCAAATCCAACAAACTGCCCATCTTCATCCAGCACTTCGGGAAATTCAAAACGCCACTCAAAAGAGTTGCCATAAATCGTTTTTAGTTTCTCTGTGTATTGCCGTTCAAGTTCGGTTACCTGCCTTGATAGTTCTTCGGTTTCTTCAATCCATTTTTTCTTCTCTTCTTCGTCATAGAAGAGTGAGAATTGCCTTGCGGCCAAATTGTCTTTCAATGCTTTCAACTGTAAGAATTGTTTGTCATTCGGGAAGGCATATGATTCAAATTCCGTTTTAATGTTACGGATGAGTCTCCGGAAATTTTCTTTTTCTCTTTTGTCTAAAGCGTTTTTATAACCGGCAACAAATATCTTGTAATTTTCAATTAACCGTTTTATATACGGGCGATCCTTGGGAAGCAGTGAATTTTTATCGTCAATGGCGAAGCGGCTTATCAGAGAGTTACCGCATTTGATGTTTATGTCAATGTTGGGCAACGTTTCTAATTCCGGTAGAGACGTTGCATGTAGAGACGTTGCATGCAACGTCTCTACGCGGTAGTATGAATTTTTGAGCAACTCGACCCACAGGCGCAAACGGCAAATCATGACCGATTTTGGATTGATGTCAACGCCAAACAAACAGTTTTCAATAATGGTTTGCTTTTCGTGAAACAGCGTTTCCTGTAGTTTCTGAAGTTCGTCTATCGGTTTGTTGTTTTGGTTTAAAGAGTAGTCAAAGAGTTGGTCGTCTTCTTCGTTTGTAATGATTAGTTCATCGTTGGCAATATCGATTTTAAAGCCTTTTACCCTGTTACCGTCACGGTAGTTGAGAATATGTAAGTCGCTTTTTATGGCAATCAATTCGTTCAATGCCGAAACCAAAAAGTGGCCGGAACCCACCGCCGGATCGCATATTTTTATGGAGTTGATGACGCTGTTTGCTTGTTTACGCTGTTCTTTGTCGGTGTGGTCAAGTTTCTGTTCGATGTCGTCGAATGTTTTGCACTCCCAGTTATTTGCTTCGTTGAACTTCTGCAAAACCGCTTTGCGTATGGTCTCACGGCACATATACATCGTAATGAAACCCGGCGTAAAGAATGAGCCGTCCTTGTATCCGTTGATTTTTTCAAAAATCAAACCCAGCACCGCAGCATTGATGATATTTTTGTTTTGCTCCTGAATTTTTGCAGAACTGTCGCTTGCAAAATCGTAAGCCTCTAAAAACTCAAACAGATATTGCAGGGTGTTTTTCTTGCCGGTAATTCGTTTGCCGCTATCGTCTTTAAAAACGGTGGTGTGGTAAATTGGAATTTCTAGGCGGCCTTTCAGGTCTCTGATAAAAATGTAATTCAATTCTGCATCGGTATGTTCAAAAAGGGAACTATTCAGATACGGAATATTTCCATACTTATCCGAAACAGACTGACTTCTTTTATCGGGTGATACTGCCAAAACTTCAAAAAACAGTTCGTCTAATTCGTCAAAGTCCTTAACTGTATTGGTGTTTAAGAACGAATGACTTTTATCGCCCCGGTGATATTTGATGAGCTGACCTTCCAATAATTTCAAAAATAAAATCCTGTTGAGCCAGGTAATACACAACTCTAAGGCCAACTCGAAATATTTATGCTGCGTTTCTATATCATCGTCATATCCAAATCGTTTTTCTCTTTGAAGAATATTGATGGTGTTTTCGAGCAGCGAACCTTCATCGCGGTGTTTTAATTCTTTGCGTTCGATTAATTTCTTGGCGCTGTCTTTTGTTTCCTCCAGTCCGATGATGTGAAGCAACTCGTTATAAAATTCTTTATTGAGTGAGTTGCTGTCGTTGGCAAAAGGTTTCTTTAAAAGATGTTCGGGCGAAAGGATTTTGTACAGGTCGATAAGCGTGTTATCGTCCTCCTTTTCGGAATTTGAAATTATTTCCTCAAAGTCCTTTAAGTTGAAGTAGGTGCAGGGCACTTCTTCGTCAATGCTATCAAGATATTTGGCGGCTATCAGATCGTAAAAATGTTGTGTATTGTGTCCGCTTACTTTCCAGTTTTCGTAGTCCGTCTTAAGTTTGGCGTTTTTGAAAATGTGTTTTTCAAACCAAAGTTCGTCAAAGATAAACCACTCATAAATATTGGTCGCGATAAGGTATTTTATTTTGTGGTTGTCGTGATCGATGGTTTCGCGCAGGTAATACAAAACCAATTCTTGCAAGGCTTTCACGTTGGCTTTGTCCTTCGAAACCATGTCCTTTTTTTCGGTCGGTTTCTTGAACTCAATAATCACTGCAACCTCGTCGTTTGTCTTGTTGCCGTTACGAATTACCAGATCTTGTTTCTTGTTTACGTTAACCAGGTATTTGTCCTTGCAGTAAACCTCCAGTAATAGTTTTGAGATGACGTTCTTGTGGTATTCTTCGTCCTGTTTCTCATCGATATGGTTAAAGGTCTTTTGCAATTCAGATTTGAAAAGCTCTATCTGCTCACGTTTAAGCGACTGCTTAAAGTAGGCCTTGTTTAAGGATTTTGCAGGTTTGAGTAGATCTAATTTCATTGATCTGATTTGGTGTTATTTATGGTTGATATTGGTTTGGTGTCATAAGGTTAATTTCGTTTTATCGTTACAAACGACTGACAACTAACCCCTCCCCGAAAAAACGGCGTAGGCTGTTGCAAAGGAGGTTTTTTTAATTAATCCCATTTGATGAAGAACCTTACAAATCGATCCTTTTCAACAAAACCGATAGCTGAGGTATATCAACTTTAATGGTCTTCCATACTACCTCAATGTCTACTCCCATATAATCATGGATCAACTTATCACGCATTCCGGCCATATCTCTCCAGGGTACGTCGAAATAAGTAGTCTTCAGATCATTTGACACACGTTTAGAAACCTCACCGATAATCTCAATATTTCGAATGACAGCATCCTGAACCATCTCATTGTGTTCAAAATCCGATCGGGTCATGTCTCCGGTAAAATCTTTGATTTTTGAGATAGACAAAAGAATATGCTCAATATAGGCAAGATCGTCTCTCATGCTTCGTAAATAATCCTTAAATCCTGATTAATGCTTTGCTTTACACGTTCATTCTTCAAAGATCCTTCGGTCACCAAATCAACTTTGATACCCAATTTGTCTGACAATTCATTTTCGATTCTAACCAATTGCAGCAATGAATAGCTCTCCTTAAACCGAACCAGAATATCAATGTCACTTTCAGCAGACCCATTACCTCTTACGAACGATCCGAATAGTCCCACATACTCCGGATGGTAATCCTTGAGACAACTGATAATAATATTTTGAATCTCTTGTCTTGACATAAAACAAAGGTAAACAATTTATTAATTGGCTCAATGATAATTCCGCGCATCACTTCTCTTGTGGCCTATTAATGTACCTGCTGGTGAAAGAGAGCAGCACGGGATGATCTACTTTTCGGTATACGATCTTTTGCCCAGTATGCCGGACAATCCTTCCACATCCAGATGAAACAGACTGAAAATCCACCCTACTACAGCCCTCAATTTCCACACCGGTTCTGCCATTCCGTAGCCGGAAATCGCTTTGACATAGTCCTTCCTGGCGGAAGAATATTCTTTCCTAATCAGCTTGTATCTTCCCGACCGGGCAAAGGCGATCACCATTCTGCCGGCATAATAGCGATCGATCTCCTTCACATCCACGGTTAAGCTGGCAGCTGCCGGATGGCCCTTCAAAAACAGTTTTGCCATCTTGTAAAACCCCTCTGTCATTACGGCAGGATAGGTCTTTGTAACCTGAGTTGCATAGTTGCGCCAGTCGCCAAGCGTTTCAGGGATGAAAATAAACCGGCCGGCCAATGCCAGTTCGTATAGTGTTGGAAGGTCGACCAGCGGCAAATTGAATACCTGCTTAAAACCACCAATCTTCAGCAATGCTGCTTTTCTAATCAGAATGGTTAATGCCGGGATACAATTGCGGTAAAGAAAGATGTTCATGATTGAACCGGCGGGATCATTGTTGTAGAAACCGGCATCAGGCGCATCCATGTCTGGCGCAGAATAATAGACAACGCTTTTGTCTGCATTAACGCACCTGGCCATGCTCCAGCAAATCACCGCTTCCGGGTCCTTTTGCATTTCAGCGACCTGCATTTCCAGCTTTTGAGGGGCCCAGCAATCATCTCCTTCCAAAATAGCGATATAGCTGCCGGTGGCCATCCCCACCCCTTTGTTGTAGGTTTCAGAGAGTCTGAAAATCCCAATATTTTCCTGGTTAACCACTTTGATCCGGCTATCGGTATCCTGGTAAGCAGCAGCAATTTCTGCGGTACGGTCAGTACTACCGTCGTTAAGAACGATCATCTCCCACTCCGCATAACTCTGCTTCAGGACTGAATCAATGCAATCAGCCAGGTATTTTTCGTGGTTGTAAGTGGGGGTGATGATCGAAATAAGTGGTCTCTTTTCCATGAATGGACTATCAGAATATGTTTAAATTAGCTTTTCACGAAGCATCTGCAATCAAAGGAATAATTGATTGTACTAATTAGGATTTGTAAAACCTTATTTTTATTAAATAATCTTAGTAGAAACATAATGAATAGAGATACCCTGATCTTATTACCTTATTTGGAAAATACAACGCTCATTATTAACTCCTTCCGCCCGATCCCAAAATACAGGTTCTAATCAGTAATTGTACGCGGGCGTGTTTCGCAAATCTTTCCTTTTTTCTACTAAGATTACTTGATAAAAATAAGGTTTCAAACAGGAAAATTGTCTTGTGATTTCATATATATAACATTGCGGCATGAGTCTTAATGATAAAATTTAAACCTTTTCTCTGATTATTTTTAGCTTTTTCAAGTAGATATCGGCGGTCTTGTTCAGATCATCAGAAATTTTGAAAAAATAAATTGGGATCAGGAACAACAGTGTAAATATAGTGCTCCGGAGCAAAATATCGAAAATGAAATGAAACTGTACCGGGATAGCAAATGCAACTAAATAAGCAACCGCACCAATCACCATCACGGTTACAAAACGCAGATTGTAAGGTTGAAAGTCATATTTGAAATAGAGGAACAGATACCGCAGCAGATTCAGCACCCCAAGTGATGCGGCGCTACTGACAGCAGCTCCGGTCAGGCCATAACGCGGAATCAAAAGCAGGTTCAGCGAAACAAGCAGAACGACAAGGATCAAAAGCAAGTACGACTGTACTTTGTAGTATTTCGAAGTCCCCATCAGCGAGCTGTTGGCTCCGGTCGCCATGTCCATCAGGCATCCTAATCCGATGAAAAATATGACCCATTTCCCGGCAAGGTATTCCGGTTTCAAAATTTGCATGATGTTGTCGATGTTGAGCCACACGCCAAGAAAAAGGTAGGATCCAATGATAAAAAGCGTGAGACAACTCTTTTCGTATATGTCGCGAAGGGTTTTCCGGTCATCGCTCTTCCAGGCCTCGGCGGCTGCCACATTGGCAATTTTGTAAATCGAACGGGCCGGCAAACTAACCACAATTCCGAAAAAGAAGCAGATAGCATAGATCCCGGCTGCATCCAAACCAAGCATTTTGTTGACCATTATCAGATCAACATTCTGAATCATAATAACAGAAAACCCATTCAAAATACTGAACAAAGAGACCGCCCCAATCGAGCGCAGAAGGTTTTTATCCAGAAATGAAAGCTCAAATTTCAAATTGAACTGTCCTTCCCTGATCAGTGTGTATAAAATATAAAGGGTAGGCACCGAAATGGCGGCTATGTAGGTCAGGACAAATTGGTGAAAGGTGAGAAGATTGAAATAATATAGTCCGATCATC